>CAZNOE010000734.1:0-3628 GCA_964574525.1 uncultured Bifidobacteriaceae bacterium | reverse complement strand
CCCCCCCTCCCCCCTCGGGATGGGGAGAGGGGGTCCGAGGGCCGGGGGAGGGAAACGTTCCTGTAACTTTGCGATTTGTCCTGCTGCGCGCGCAACCGCTCCAGATGCTCGATGCGGTCCTCGACCGTCTCGACGTGCCCGAACATCATCGTTGCGCTGGAGTTCAATCCGAGCCGGTGCGCCACGTCCATGACTTCGAGCCAGTCGTCGCTCATCGCCTTGAGCGGCGAAATGCGTTTGCGCACGCGGTCCACGAGAATCTCCCCTCCGCCGCCGGGGATCGAACCGAGACCGGCAGCCTTGAAGTCGGAAATAGTTTTCTCCAGCGGCTCGTTGAACACCTCGCGGAAGTGGATGAACTCGCTCGGGCTGAAGCCGTGGATGTTGACTTGCGGAAACTTGGCTTTGATGTGCGACAGCAAATCGAGATACCACTGCTTAGTCAGCTTCGGATGATGCCCGCCCTGCATGAGAATCTGCGTGCCGCCCAGCGCGACCGTTTCCTCGATCTTGCGGTCCATCTCATCGAGCGAAATCACGTAGGCATCGTCGTCGCCTTCGACACGGTAGAACGCGCAGAATTTGCAATAAACGTTGCAGACGTTCGTGTAGTTGACGTTGCGGTCCACGATGTAGGTGACGACCTTGTTGCCGTGACCGCCGCAGGCCTTGGCTTTGGCGAGCTGCCGCCGCCGGTCTGCGAGCGCGCCGAGTTCTTCGAGCGGCAGATGATAGAGGCGCAACGCGTCAGATGAGGAAATTCTCTGGCCGTCCCAAACTTTCTGGAGCAACTCGTCCAATGACGCGTCGTAGATCACGAGTAGAACGTAGCGGAGACCTGTTCAGCAGACAAGCGGCCAGCGCAAGCTGAAGGGGTGGGCGGTGCGACTGGAAGTGACGGTCAACCGGTGATCGAGAATGACACAGCCCGCGTTTCAATATTCATGGCGAGCGAACGCGACTTTGCGGGCGGCAGGCCACGCGGCGAGGCAAGGAAACAAAAGTGCGCGGCAAACGCTGGTTGACCGCCAGCGGACTGGCAGCTTAATTTGCCGCATGACGTACGAGGCAGAGCCACTGCAACAACCGATCCGGAAAGCCGTTGGCCGTCCGCCGACGCCCAGCCAGCGGCTTGTGCGCGTCGAAAACCTGCTCGCCTTTGTCCGCAAATTCGCCCATGAATCCCTCGCCCGAGCCGAACCGGACTATTTCCCAGTTCGAAAAGCTGTTGGCCGATCTCGCCCGCAGCGGCGTTGATTTCGCCGTAGTGGGCGGACTCGCCGTCATCCTCAATGGCTACCCGCGGCTCACTGTGGATGCGGATATTCTCGCGCACAACTCACCCGAGAACCTCCGCACGCTGCTCGATTGTCTGAAGAATTGGGGCGAGGGCTGGGCACGCGAATTGAAAATCGAGGACTTCGCCATCGAAGAAGGCGCGATTCGGGTGATGGAAGATTTCGATCTCGACATCTTTGTGCGCATGCGCGGCAAAACACTCGATGACTTCCGTCCGAACCTGCGTTATCTCGAATCCGGCGGAGCGCGCATACCGTATCTCTCGCCGACCGACTTGATTTTTCTCAAGCAAGGATCGTGGCGCGAAAAGGACCAACTCGACGTGTCGGCCTTGAAAGAGATCCTCGCGCGCGAAGCAAAGAAAGGCTGATCGGTACCGCCGGCAGCGATCGCACTAACCCGACCTGGCTTTCGGCGACTTGACGGCGGGCGCGCGCTTCTTCTGCGAATCGGTTTTTGGCGCGAGCGCATCCAGTTTCTTCTCCAGCGTTTTCATGTCCCGGCGCAATTCCCCGTTCGCCTTCTGCAAATCGAGCACTGTGCTCCGCAAATCGCCGAGGCCCTCGACGGCGCGGCGGGTGGCGGCGATGCGCCGGAGGGCGTTGGCGGCGGCGCTCTGCTCCGGGCTGCCCCTCAACGCGAGGTTGTATTTCTCCAACACAGGCACTGCGCGTGGATCTTCCAGTGTGCCCAGCGCGTTGATGGCCCCAATGCGAATCGTTCGACGGGGGTTATTCACATAGCCGAGCAAGAACTCACGCACGGTGTCACGATGGTCGTCGCGGTCGCGGGCAAGCGAAGCCAGCGCATCCAGCGCATTCGCAAATCCGCGGCTCGCGTACGCTGATTCCCGCGTCTTGAGATTTTCGCGGAGCGGTTCGATGTAGCTCGGATCGTTCGCCATGCGCATCGCGCGAACGGCAGCGTTGGCGAGCGAGTTGCGGTAGGAGGTCGAGTTCAAGAAGCGCAACACGGTTTCGCGCACTTCGGGTTTCGCATACGCGCCCAAAGCTTCGATGGCTTCTGCCTGGATCTCAGGATTTTTGTCGCTGCCGAGCGACGCGAGTTCGCCGGTGAAGACCTTTTCATGATAAAACTTGCCGGCTTCGGCAACTACTTGTTCGCGCACGCGGGCGTCCGCCTGTTTGGTTGAGGCGAGCAAAGCGTCCAAGGCGTCTTCGTTGTGAATCGTCCGCAACGCCTTCGCCGCCTCGACGCGCACGCCATAGAAAGGATCACTGTTCAGCGTCTTCTTGAGTTTGGCCACGGATTCCTTGTCGCGCCGGCTGCTCAGCGCTTCGATGGCGAGCAACCGGCCAATGACATCCGCCGTGTCTTCGAGTTGCGCGTCGAGCATGGCGGCTGGCGGATCGAACTTCACACGCGCCAGCACGGTGTATTCGGGGTCAATCCGCACCGAGACCGGCGACTCATCCAGCGCGAAATAAAAATCTTCGGCCTTTTGTTTGACCGTGACGGCTTTATCCACCGCGCCTGCCTTGGTTTTGAACCGCACCGTCAGCGGAAAGTTAAAAAGCAGCACATCATCGCCGATGCGTTGGTTTTGCTTGATGGAAAGCTTCGCGAGCTTGCCGCGTGAATCCCAGGAATAGGCGACTTCGAGTTCCGGCTGTCCGCCATGATAGACCCATTGATCGAAGAACTGGTCGAAAGAGCGGCCTGAGAGTTCCTCAATCACTTTGTTCAAGTCTTCCGTCACCACCGAACCGAGCGCGTGGCGTTCGAGATACGTCTTGATGCACCGGCGGTAAAGCTCTTCACCAAGTTGCGAGCGGAGCATGTGCAGCACCCAGCCGCCTTTGTCGTAGGCGAGGTAGCTGAACAGTTCCCCCGGGTCATCGTATCGGCGCTCGACGATGGCCTTGGACGCGTTGGTCCGCCCGAGAATTGTGCGCGCCGTGCCATAGAGGCTGTAGAGCAGCGTGTCGCGGCCATGCTTGTGGCCGGCGTAAAGTTGCGAGTAATAAGTGGCCGCCCCTTCGTTCAACCAGATATGGCTCCAGTCCTTGCACGTCACGAAATCGCCGAACCACTGATGAGCCAGTTCGTGCGACACCAGGCCTTCGCTCGAACGAATGTTCTCGGTCGCATCTGTGAACAGTGTTGTGTCGGTTAGCGTCGTGGCGCTGGTGTTTTCCATTCCGCCGGCGACGAAATCGTTCACCACCACCTGATCGTATTTCGGCCACGGATACGGCACGCCGATTTCCTCTTCGAAAAAGGCCATCATGTCTTTTGTATCGCGAAAGGAATTCTGCGCCTCGTTGATGTCCGAGGGCGGCGTGTAAAACGCGAGCGGAATGTCGCG
>CAZNOE010000733.1:0-3630 GCA_964574525.1 uncultured Bifidobacteriaceae bacterium | reverse complement strand
CGCTGATCTGGAAATACCGCGCGTCATCCCCCGCGCCGGACAGCGACGCGATCTCCCCCTTGGCCCGCCCCGTGAAATAATTCAGCGCACAGATTCACGACAGCCAAAGAGAAGCTATTTCACGGGGCAAGCTTGGGCGCGAATCCTTGCAACCCGATGTTGGGAAAACCCACTGTGGCCACCGTGCCGCCCAACTTCACCCCGCGACTCGCCGCAATTGTCAGCACGAACAAGGCGAAATCCATTTCTCTGCCTGGAGGCGTCTGGGTCTGCGGCGCTGCCGAGGGTTACTCGGCGGACGCTCCTTGACGCTTGCGTCGTCCGCTGAGAACTCAAGGGCAAGTTGCTGTTCGTTCGTGTATTGCAACTTCAGGAGTGGCTGGCCGTTGGCCGCTGAATCAAGATGTTTCCGAATCATGCACGCATTTTAGAGCGGGCACGGGAGAGCTGTCGAAGTGCTGACGACTTATTTCCTTAAGCCGGCGAAGTTTTCCGATTAGAGGCGGCTTTCTGTGGGTGGCTTGGTTTCTGGCCAAAGGTGCGGCCAGCGTGCTGCCGGGAGTACCGCTTCACCGCCTCGCCTTCACGGAACTGGGCAAGATCGCGCGCCCGGGCGGCCCACTTGAGCTTGGCATCGTAAGTACCCTCAACCGGCAGTTCGGCCAAATCGCCATTAGAGAGAGCGGGATTACTCAGGAGGTATTGCACGAACTTCTCGACTCTGCGCGCACGCACAATGTCCTTCGGTGCATGGGGTGGGTTCAGGGCAATTCTTGGCGGAACAACTCCCGGATTAGCCTGACACCATTCAACGTCCTTGACCAGTTCGAGCAAGGCGCTGCGAAGAACGCGGAGCGTTGACGGCTCTAGCTCCTGGGAAGCCAGGACGTGCGTATGCCGAAGCCCCGGAGCACGCAAGTACTCCCACAAAAGATCGCCGGCCAATTTCGGAGGCAATTTCTTCCCCAAGTCACGCAACTTTCCTTCCTCGCGCTGTAAACTGAAGTAAATACGATGCAAATCGAGAAGCTTGTCGCGCTTTTGCGGCTGTTGAACCATTTGCCGCCAGACGACAGCGGGCAACGGCGGGAAGTCCAGTCCATAATGTTTATGGATATAGGCGACGAGTTCCTCCGCCGAGACGTCAGCCGCGACACGTTTCCACAACTCGACATCCGCCCAAAGGATTTCCCGCAACTCACCGAGGCGGTCCTCCACCGATTTCAAACGTTGCATCCAATCGGGCTGCGGAGCCTTTGGCGGCTCAATATTGAGCATGGACAGAAATGGGTCGCCCCTAGTTTCAGATTGCGAATGGGGGTGGTATGTAGGCGTCTTGATCTCCAAATAGCGTTCATGTGCTTTAGGAGGCGGTTCCTCACCGTAAACACCGATCAGATTCCGCATGGACGCTTCTACGCGGCGACGTTCTCGCTCTGCCTCAGCAATGCACCGGTCAAGCTCTGGTGTTGAACTGCCGTAATCGGCTACAGCACGCAGTTGAGCATCGTAATTGGGCCGCTCGCGGCGGGCTTTGCTGCGCATAGGCGTTGCGGTTACTTGTCCCGGCTTAACCTCAGGGCACCGTGAGGCGGTAGAACCCGCTCAGATTGGTCCGGGACAGCTCCACACGACATTGTTCGCTCGTGATCGTGGGGATAATTGGCACGGGCGTCCAATTCGTTGTCCTCAGGTTGGTGTTTTGCTGCAAAGTGTAGTCTGCCGCGTAGAAGGGCCACGTAAGCACCACGTTATTGCCGGAGAGAGAGAGATTCAGTACTGGTATTAATTGTGAAGCAGATTGCCGCGTGAAAATGCTCCAGCCGTCAACTACGGCGACCAATCTGTTTCCATCTGCCGAGGACGCTACGGAGCTCCACATCGCACTCGGCGCGCCGCTATTGATCCAAGTTGCTCCTGAATCTGTGGAAGTGTAAATCGGGCCTTGCCACACAGCCGCAACCAGTTTGCTCCCGTCCGCAGAAGAGGCAACGGACCACCAATTCGAATTAGGTGCGCTGGTCGGTGTCCAAGTCACTCCTGAATTTGTCGAGGTATAAATCAGGCGGTTGTTTCTTTCCGCCGCCACCAATTTGGTTCCATCTGCCGATGAGGCGACGGCGCGCCAATTCCCGGTCGTGGAACTGACCGGTGTCCAAGATGCTCCAGAGTTCCCGGAAGTGTAAATGGGTCCCACAGCATAGTCTCCCACCGTCGCCACCATCTTGCTTCCGTCTGCAGATGAAGCCACTCCGGTCCATTGCAAGGCGGAGGCGCGGACGGACCAAGTTGCTCCCGAGTCCATCGAAGTATAAATCGGTCCTCCACGTGCTACCGCCACTAGTTTGCTTCCGTCCGCCGATGAAGCCATGCTTTTCCAATCCTGAGCAGGCTGAGTTTTCACAGTCCAATTCGCTCCCGAATTTGTTGAAATGTATATGTAACCCGTGCCCCAAGGCACTAGCGATTCTCCCACCACGAGCACTCTTCCGTCGGAGGAAGAGGCGACTGCCTGCCCATAAACGTGGCCATAGCCCGCATTGGAGGCAGTCCACGTAATCCCGGAATCCTTGGAGGTATAAACAGGTCCCACATTGTTCACTGCCACCAATTTGTTTCCACCTGCGGATGCAGCGACTGAAAACCAAAACGCTTGGGGGGCGCTTGCCTCCGTCCAGCTTTGGGCTAATGCGGAAGCCTGATAAAGAATAAGCAGCGCACTAGCGGCGAGCGCAACCACAGCGGCTTTGCGGTTGAATATTTTGGGTTGCGTTTGCTCTTTCATGGCTGGTTTCGGGTTTTGGCCTTTCCCGACTTGATAGCGAGTACCACTATGAGCCCGGCAGAGCAAGGAAAACTCCGGCCAGAACGCAACGAGTCAGTGCGAGTGTCGTTTTATTTCGGATGGGCAAATTCAATGTGCGTTGGGTTAGACAGAATGTTGCCGGACAAAAACCATTTTGATTTGTCCGGGGAACAACATCCGAAAATCCAAATTTCGCCGACCTGCAAGTTTGGGGCTTCGATTTCCGTTAGTTCTGAAACACCGTTTTGATCAAGGAATATGCCGACAATCAGGTCTCGCGAGTCTGCGTACTTTTCGAGCTTGGCGATTTCCCTTTCGAGCGTCGCTTTTGCGTCGAGGTGGGGCGGAACAACTTCTTTCAATTGAACCGGTGTGAAACAGGTCTTCCCGTTGACAATACAACGGAAAACCGCGTCGTGATCGGAGTCTTCGCTCATGGCGAATTCAAATGTTGAGTTCCCGGTGGCTGCTTGCAGGCCGTAACAGAAAAGTGCGGCTTCTCGACGGTGCTTGTGAATCCGCAGTCCATGAGTTCTGAGAGATTTTTGCTGATAGTTGACTCCAATAGAAGAAATCAACGGGCCAGCCTGCCACCATAGGCGAAGATATTCTTCCGGGTCTTTGTATTCCAGTTGAGCAAACGCTCGGAGACGTGACATGTTCATTTTGTTATCCAAATTTTGGTCGTTGCCAAATCCACCGCACATTTTGCATGTCCGGGATTCAAACTCAAGGTGTCGCTTCCGTTTGACGGCGAATATGCCGGTTTGACGGCGAAGTTGCCGGTTTGCGGGGGGCATTTGCCGCGCCGCTTCGGGGCGGGC
>CAZNOE010000732.1:0-3631 GCA_964574525.1 uncultured Bifidobacteriaceae bacterium | reverse complement strand
GGGTGTTAATGAGATCGGACGATTCAGCGATTCAACGATTTAACCTTTTAACGATTTGAGGAACAGATGAGCACAGCAACCGAGACAATTGAGGGCCTGGTTAAACAGGAATACAAATACGGCTTCTACACGGACGTCGAAACCGATTCCGCTCCGCCGGGCCTCAACGAGGACATCATCCGCTTTATCTCGACGAAGAAGAAAGAGCCGGAATGGATGACGGAATGGCGGCTCAAGGCGTATCGGCATTGGCAGACAATGACCGCGCCCGCCTGGCCGAAGGTGCATTATCCACCGGTCAACTTTCAGGACATCACATATTATTCTGCGCCGAAGCAGCAAGGTGACGGGCCGAAGAGCCTCGACGAGGTTGATCCCAAGTTGCTGGAGACGTATGAGAAGCTCGGCATTCCGTTGCGCGAACGGGGGCGGCTGGCGGGCGTGGCGGTGGACGCGGTGTTTGACAGTGTGTCGGTGGGCACGACGTTCAAGAAACAACTCGGCGAGAAGGGCGTCATCTTCTGCTCAATGAGCGAGGCGATTCAGGAACATCCCGATCTCGTCCGCAAATACATCGGCATGGTCGTTCCTTACACGGACAATTTTTACGCGTCGCTGAATTCCGCGGTGTTCACGGACGGCTCGTTCTGCTACATCCCGAAAGGCGTGCGTTGTCCGATGGAGCTTTCGACTTACTTCCGCATCAACGCGGCGAAATCCGGCCAGTTCGAGCGGACGCTGATTGTGGCCGACGAGGGCAGCTACGTGAGTTACCTCGAAGGTTGCACGGCGCCGATGCGTGATGAAAACCAGCTTCATGCGGCGGTCGTCGAGTTGATCGCGCTGGACAACGCGCAGATCAAATACTCGACGGTGCAGAACTGGTATCCGGGCGACGCCGAAGGCAAAGGGGGCATCTACAATTTCGTGACCAAGCGCGGCCTTTGCAAAGGACGCAACTCGAAGATTTCGTGGACCCAGGTCGAGACCGGCTCGGCCATCACGTGGAAATATCCGAGTTGCATTTTGCAGGGCGAAAACTCGATCGGCGAATTTTACTCGGTGGCGGTGACGAACAATTATCAGCAAGCGGACACCGGCACGAAGATGATCCACATCGGCAAGAACACGCGTAGCACCATCGTGTCGAAAGGCATCTCCGCTGGACACGGGCAGAACAGTTATCGCGGGCTGGTCAAGATCCAGAAAAGCGCAGCTAACGCGCGCAATTTCTCGCAGTGCGATTCAATGCTGATCGGCTCAAAGTGCGGCGCGCACACTTTCCCTTACATCGAGGTGAAGAACACCACCGCGAGCGTCGAGCACGAGGCTTCGACCTCAAAGATCGGCGAGGACCAGATTTTTTACTGCAACCAGCGCGGGCTGGCGACGCAGGATGCCGTGAACATGATCGTGAACGGCTTTTGCAAGGAGGTCTTCAAGGAACTGCCGATGGAATTCGCCGTCGAGGCGCAAAAACTTCTGGGCGTAAGTCTGGAGGGCAGCGTCGGATAAGCATCAGGATTGGGCGGCGGCGTTCGACATTTGAACCGGGCGCGCAATCATTCTGTTTTCTTTCCGGCCGGGGCTTTTGCGCGCCACGCGCCGAGCGGCAACACATCCGACCGCGCCGCCCAGGCATCCCATTTCGCCGAAAGATCGGCGACCTTCTTCGGATTCTTTGCCGCCAGGTCGTGCAACTCGGAGCGATCCTTCTCCATGTCGTAAAGTTCCCAGGCCTGGTTTTCCTTCGCGACCAGCTTCCACTTTCCGTCACGGATCGCGCGATTCGCCTCATGCTCCCAGCAAATCGGTTTTTGGCGTTTAAGTGACTTGCCTTTCAAAGCAGGCTGAAGCGAGACGCCTTGCATAGGTTTGATATTCTCGCCGGCGGACTCGGTCGGGTACGTCGCGCCGGAAACGTCCACGCACGTCGCCATGATGTCTATAAGATGGCCGGGCTGGCGCTCCAGTTTGCCGCGGCGAGCCGCCGCGACTCCCACTGGCCAGTGAACGAGGAGTGGCGTGCTGATGCCGCCTTCGTGAACCCAATGCTTGTATTCGCGGAACGGCGTGTTCGAAACGTTCGCCCAGCCACGGCCGTAAGCGACATAAGTGTTCTCCGGCCCGGGCATGGCGTCGGGGCCGGTACGCACCCAGCGACCATCGCGCGTTTGCATCGGCGGCCAGATTTGTGGCTGGAGATCGTCTGGACCGAAAGGCTTCAGCAGTTTTAGCGATTCCGACGGATTCGCGTCACGGCCTATTTGCTCGGCGCAACCGCCGTTGTCTTGCAGAAAGAAAATCAGTGTGTTGTCGAAACGGCCGTCCTTCTTCAACTGCGCGATGATCCGCCCGATGCCCTGGTCCATGCAGTCAATCATCGCCGCATAAACCTCCATGCAGCGCGCGTTCCATTCCTTGTGCTCGGTTTTGCTCCAGTCCTCGGCGGCGGGCGAGAGTTCCGCCTTCGCGTCAATCAAGCCGAGTTGCTTCATTCGTTCGAAACGCGCGCGGCGAATCGGCTCGTAACCGCCGTCGTATTTGCCGCGATACTTCGCGACGTCTTTCTCCAGCGCGTGCATCGGCCAGTGCGCCGCCGTGTAGGCTACATACATGAAGAACGGCTTGCCCGGCGACTCCGCGTCGTGGTGTTGCAGAAAGCGCACGGCGTTGTCGCTGATCGCATCAGTGTAATAAAACTTCGCCGGCTTGTATTCGGAATCGTTCTCCGGCGTGATGAATTTGTTCTGCCGGCACAGCGTGGTTGGATCGTAAAAGCTGCCGCCGCCGGTGATCGTGCCGTAGAACTTCTCGAAGCCACGTTGCACGGGCCATGTCGAATTGTCGCCGTTTGGACGGATGTCATGCACGACATGCCATTTGCCGCACATGTAGGTCCGGTAATTCGCGCTGCGCATCACTTCCGCAATGGTCACGCACTGGCGATTCAGCGTCCCGCGATAGCCGTCATGGCCGCGATCATCCGTCATGTGGCCAACACCGGCTTGATGCGGATAAAGCCCTGTGAGCAACGATGCCCGCGTCGGGCAGCAGCGCGCCAAGTTGTAAAACTGCGTGAAGCGGATGCCGTTTTGTGCGAGCGCATCGAGATTCGGCGTCTGGATTTCGCTGCCGTAACAACCAATGTCCGAGAAGCCCATGTCGTCAGACATGATGAGCAGGATGTTGGGGCGTTGGCTTTCCGCGGCGGCGCAACACAGGCACGAAAGCAGGATGAGGACGAAACGGTTCAAGATTTTCATCGGGCGAATGCGAGGTTACACAGCAAAAAATAGCGGGCAAGGCGGATTACGCAGGACAGCGTGTCGCGCCTGTCCCAAATCCCAAAAAAGAATGGAGACAGGCGCGACGCCTGTACTACACTTCGCACCATGTTCAAACCCGCCGATCTGTTTGACCTGTCGCAAACCGAGCACGCCGCGATTTTCGACGGCTGCACTTACGCCTGGGAAGCGCTCAAGAAAATCGAGGGCTACATCGCGGGGAACCTCAAGCCCGCGCTTCACAACCGTTGCGAAGGCGTTGCGTTCATCGGCAAGGACGTGTTCATCGGCGAGGGAACGGTGGTCGAAGACGGCGTGATGATCAAAGGCCCGGCCATCATCGG
>CAZNOE010000731.1:0-3634 GCA_964574525.1 uncultured Bifidobacteriaceae bacterium | reverse complement strand
GATCTTGAGTTCGACCTCCTTGCCGAAGCCCATGATGTATTCGTCAATCGCGTTATCAATGACCTCCTTGAGCAGGATGTAACAGCCGTCGTCGTAATGCGAGCCGTTGCCGATGCGCCCGATGTACATGCCGGTGCGCAGGCGGATGTGCTCCAGCGAAGACAACGTCTTGATCTTGCTCTCGTCGTAATTGTGTTTGGTTTTTTCGGCCATACGAATGTGCTGAGGGGAAAATGAAGCAGATCGAGGTGCGGGGAAATGAAAAACTCGAGTCAGTGAACGCCAATTTCAAAAAGAATTCTGGCGAGCTTTCGGAACGACAGTTAACCTCGCAGGGAATCTGCGATCATGAGCGATGAACACATCTTGCGATACACCGACCTGGCAGCCCTGATTCAAATGGCCAAGGCGCGGGGTTGGGCGACAGAGCGGATTGTGCGCGAGATGTCGTCGGGACTGCCCTACGCAGACGCCTTGATTCTGGCGCGCAAGGCCGCGCCGCTGCTGGACATCACCGTTTCCGAGTTCATGCGGCTGCGAAAAAATGAGTGAAGATCAGGCTTGTTCCAACTTGGCCAGCAAGCGATCACTGAAGCCGTCTTTGCGAAGCTTGTCGCTGTCCACGCGACCTTCCTTCTTCACCATGTCCCGCTTTAGCGCCTGCAGCAGATTGTTCGTGGCGTGATCCAGAACCTCGGCTTCGGACTTCACCCGGCGTTTCGTTGTCGCTTTCACGCGGATAATCTGCCTCAGCGGTGGCGTTTGTTCAATTCCAATTTCACTCCCGGCATGGCGTTGCCGATGCGCCCGATGTGTTACATGCGGGTGCGCAGGCGGATGTCGTAAAGGACGTTCTGCCTTTCTTCGAGCAGCGCATTCTCCATTTGCTGCCGCCTCTGTGCTTCAGCCAAACTTTGCAACGCGGCGATTTGCTGAATCTGGTTTTGGATCGCCAACCGCCGCTGCCCGACGGCAACCAAATGCCCCGTCAGTTCAATCGAATCTGCATTGTCGTTTGCCCAATCCATACCGAGTCTTGCTTAACGTGCTGCGAGCTTGCGTTCCGCCCGCAGGCAAGTCAAACGGGAATGCCTTGCGCCTGAATCCCCCATTGCGGGACTGGCGAAAAATCGTTTCCCCGTCCGAAAGCGGCGGTGAACGCGCCGCACTCCGGACGCTTAGCGGGGTTCGGAGACGCCCGGCTGTCGCGAAGCGTCTGGAGTGGAAGTGTCTTTAGCACCGCTTTCGGGAACCTCGCACATGGTAATGGTGCATGGGTGCGAACTGAAATGGGCAGGGGAATCAACCGGACTTTGAATGGTGGAGCCGAGGGGATTCGAACCCCTGACCTCCTGAATGCCATTCAGGCGCTCTACCAACTGAGCTACGACCCCGCCAAAGCGCGGCCAATCTAGTTTTCTCACGGGCATTGTCAAAACGATTTTCCAGCGATTCCAACAATCATCAGTCACCAACCGTTGACGAATCGTCGCTGCAGGTGGAAGCCCACTCCCTTCACGCATCCACCGTGCAGGTCCCCGCATTCCTGGTCTTGTTCTCTTTCAAGACAAACCTGTCTTGATGGCTGCCAAGCAAGCGCCTGCCGGTCGCGATCAATGGAAAAATTCCGGCAATCGGATTCCGTCGGCTAACTCGCGAGTTGATTTGCGAAAACCGGCCAAAACACAGGTATTCCAACAAGTGTTCGCGGAGGAACCCGCCTTCATCGCCGGTGCTGCACGTCAAGCCACGCAGTTCCGCCCTGTCGGCGGACCGTTGGCAACGGGTATGCGTAGGGGAGACTCAACATGGAGAAAAAAGGAGCCGTTCATCAGGTGAGACGCGCCGCTCTCGGGCTCTTGATGTTCGGCGGTTTTACCGTCTTCACTCATCTTCCGACTTTGGCAGCCGGCCGCGCGAGTCTGGCTTGGAACGCGAGCGTGGACCCGAACGTTGCTGGCTACACCATCAATTACGGCGTGGCGAGCGGGACCTACACCAACGCGGTTTCCGTCGGCAATGTGACGAGTGCAACCATCTCCAACCTGGTCGAAGGCAAAACTTATTTCTTCGCGGCCAAAGCGTATTACAGCGCGAACGTGCAAAGCGATTTCTCCAACGAAGCGTCTTACACGGTGCCCACGGCGACAAACCACCCGCCGACGCTCAGCACCATCGGCGATTTGACCCTTGGCGAGGACGCCGGGTTGCAAACTGTCAACCTCGCCGGTATCGGCTCGGGAGCGACGAACGAGAACCAGACGCTCACGGTTACTGCGGTTTCCAGCGACACCGGCCTCGTCGCCAATCCAACCGTCGCTTACACCAGCCCGAATGCCACTGGCACATTGACCTTCGTGCCTGCGATCAACGCGAATGGGACTGCCACAATTACTGTCACGGTCAACGATGGCGCGGCCAGCAACAACGTCGTGACCCGTGCCTTCACTGTGACGGTAAACCCCGCAAATGATCCGCCAACCTTGAATCCCATCAGCGATGTCACGATCAACGAAAATGCCGCAAATCAAACCGTGAGCTTCTCCGGAATCAGTTCCGGTGCCGCCAACGAATTCCAGGCGCTCAGCGTGATCGCCACGTCGGGCAATCCGGGTTTGATTCCCAATCCGATCGTCAATTACACGAGTCCGAACACCACCGGCAGCCTGAGTTTCACCCCGGTGGCCAACACCTTTGGTGTCGTCATCATCACCGTCACGGTGAACGATGGACAGGTGGTCGGTAACACCGTCAGCCGGTCTTTCTGGGTCTCCGTTGACGCGACTGTCCCGCAGTTGAGCATTGGTTCGACGGTTCTCCAAGCCGGACAGAGTGGCAGCGTGCCCGTGAATTTTAGTTCGAGCGAAGGCGTGACCGATCTGAGCATCGTGCTGGACGTGCCGCCCGGCCATCTAACCAATCTCGCACTGCAAGCGCTCGCACCGGAAATCGATCCCGCCTCTGCTACGCTGGTTCCGCAAGCGGGCACGACTGCGCTGCTGCATTTGGCGGCGAGACCGGGTCAATCAATCCTGGGCTCCAAACAACTCGCGCAATTGACGTTCACTGCGCTTGCGAACCAGCAATCCGGATTCGTGCCGTTGAACGCGCTCCCGTTCAGCGCCACCAAAGCCGATGGTTGGCTGCTCACCGACCAGCCGGCGCGCTCCGGACGCGCGGTGGTGGTTGGGCAGGAAGCCCTGCTGGAAGCCACGCTCGATGCGAGCGGCAATCGCGGGCTCGTCTTATACGGAAAACCGTCGGCAACGTTTGCCATCGAATACACCACGAGTCTGACCAGCCCGAGAACCTGGACGCGATTGTCACCCGGCTTTTCGCTCACCACGCTGGCGACCCCCATTCAGTTGCTCAATCCTGCTCCTGATTTTGTCCTCTATCGTGCCGCGCTGTTGGCCGCGGCGCCTTAAGCCGGACCGTTGACCTTTGAAATCGGGAGCGCACGCCTCTGGCGTGCGGTGTTCGGCGTCGCGCCGAACACCCTCCATTCAGCACACACCGTTGGGTGGCGGAAAAGTTTGTGATTTGGAGTCGTTGCCGGGACGGCAACGACCGCACGCGAGACGCGCGCGCTCCCCACGCTACTGCATCATGGTTAAGGCTTGGCCGAACTCAT
>CAZNOE010000730.1:0-3637 GCA_964574525.1 uncultured Bifidobacteriaceae bacterium | reverse complement strand
AGCAGAGCAAGGCGAAGGCTGGAAGCCGCGGCAGACAGATGCAATCACGGCGCGATCATGGAGGGATGCCGCAGCACAGCACTCCCGCATCGGCCACCCGTGATCCAGCCGTCGGATCGAAAGTTGGCGGGTGCAAAACTACAAAAATACCTGTTGACTGAAAATTGCAGATGTGAACTAATAAACGCGCGAGTCACTCCAATCAGAAAAGGCAAACATGAAACTCTCACTTAAACTTTTGGCCCTGACCGTGGCGATCTGCGGCCTGATGGCGCAGCCTGCTTTCGCGCAAGTCGCGATTAATTCCGTGCTGGTGGGCAACATTGGAAATGCCAACGACAGCACCGGCTTTGGCGGGGTGAGTTACACTTACGGCATGGGAACACGTGAGGTGACGATCAGCCAATACTCCACTTTCCTCAACGCCGTGGCCAAGACGGACACCTACGGGCTTTACAATCCGAGCATGGCGACGGATTTGAACATCGCGGGCATCACACGCAGTGGCGTCTCTGGCAGCTTCACTTACTCGGCGCTTGGGAGCGGGAACAGGCCGGTAACGTATGTGAGTTGGTTTGATTCGGCGCGATTTGTGAACTGGTTGCAGAACGGCCAGCCAACCGGAGCACAGGCGGCGGGCACGACTGAGACGGGAGCTTATACTTTGAATGGAGCGTTGAGCGGCGTGAGTTTCACGCGCAACGCCAACGTGACCTACGCTCTGCCGAGTGAGAATGAGTGGTACAAGGCAGCTTATCACCAGCCGGCGGCGCAGGGCGGGGACGGTGACGGCTACTGGCTCTATGCGACAGCCAGCAACGCGGTTCCCAACAGCCGCAACGGGAGCGCGAGCGATCCGAACAGCGCAAATTTCTTCCGGGACGACGGCATCGCCAACGGATTCAACGGCGGGTATGCCGCAAACAACTCAACAACTTCTCCATCCGGCAATGCTCTTACCGACGGTGGTGCGTTCAGTTTGGCGGACAGTTTTTATGGGACTTTTGATCAAAACGGAAATGTCTGGGAGTGGAACGATGCTGTCATCGGGTCAAACCGCGGGATTCGCGGTGGGTCGTGGAGCGGCAACGACACCGTCATGAGCGCGTTGAGCCGGAACAGCTTCTTCCCGGCGAACGAGAACTCCATTATCGGTTTCCGTGTCGCCATCGTCCCCGAGCCGGGCGTGGTTGGCATCATGGCGCTTGGAATCGTCATGCTGGCCTGGAAGCGGAAGCGCACCCTTTGACCTTTGGTTCTTTTGCCGTTTTCCAAGGCGAAATCTGTCAGAAATCACAAACCACACACGTCGTATGAATCAGAAACCCCTCACAAAATCCCTTGTTTTCACAGCGACCATGCTCACCGGGCTATTGCTGTTCAGCTTGGGCGTCCAGGCCCATCCGTATGCGTCCGGAGTCACCAACGACAACGGCACCATCCGCTTCTTCATGAACGAGACCGGCGCCGTTGTGAACGTCGTCTTCGAGGACAACACGACCAATGCCATGGGTGTGCTGCCCAAAGGCGGCACCAACTTCGCGCTGGGCAGCCACACGAGTTTCCGGATCATTTGCTTCAATCTCGGCAACGGCAGTCCGGCGCTGATCAGTTCGGACACATTTAGCAACTCTATTTGGGCCAACCCGCGCGGCGTGGCTGTGAATAAGAACCCCAAGAGCGGCAATTTGTTTGGTCGCATCTATTCTGGTAGCGCGGGTACCGGCGGATTCGCATTTGGAAATCCAGGCTTCAAGCCGCAGGGGCTTTACGCGTGGAATGCGGATCAGTCTCAAATTTTGGGCATGAGCAGCGGTACAGGTACCAATCCCGCGGCTGCCAGCATTTTTACCAATGCCATCGACGCAGTCGGTTTTGCCGGAAGCGCTCCTTGGCGGCTGCGCGTCGCTCCCGATAACACTGTTCTGGCAAACAATTCGACCGTGGCAGGAGATGCCATTTATCAATTCACTCCTGACTTAAGTTCTGCGACCTTGGTTCTTGCGGGCGTTGGCCGGGTTGCGGGTCAGGCTGCCGGAACTCACGGTGGTCAGTTCGGCACTCCGTTGATTACTGGCTCGATTGCGGGCGGCAATCTCGTGCTTTGGACTGCGGACTGTCAACTGGCAGCCCCTGGCACCGCCACGCTGGGACCCGGCACGGCCCCCGGTGATTTTAACTGTATTTTCCGTTATGACATTGGTTCGGGTCCGTTGCCTTGGAATAGTCCTCCGAACTATGCCTACACCATGGGGCTTCCGGGGATTCCCGGGCTGCGCACGGACATGACGCTCGGCAATGATGGGAAAATCATTGCCGCGTATGGGCGCGCCAATGGATCCAACCCGTGCATTCAGATTCTCAACCCCGCCGGTGATACGTGGCTTTATACCGGTGGTCTCACCCCCCCGGCAAATCAAGGGCCACCTGGCGTCGATCCTTGGGCCGGTATCAATGGGAGTGGTACAGTGAATGGGACCTATGCTGGAGCCCGGGTTTCGCCTGATGGACGTTTTCTGGCCTCCGTTGACCTTAATAACGGCATCACGCTTGCGAACCTGACCAACGGCATCCCCGACGAGGCAAGCCTCTTCGGCATAGTCAACGCGCCGGGAACAGCCAACTCCCGCGGAATGGACTGGGACGCGGCGAACAACCTTTATATAGCCAGTTCCGGCCAGCTTCTTCTGCGCATTTATTCCTTGGGCCTTACCACCACTTGCATTACGAGCAATGACTTCACCGGCACCAATGGCAGTTTTCAATTGGTCCTGCCGTCGGTCAGCGCTTCAACGGTCGCGACTACACCGCTGGCTTCACAGAATTACATCAACAATGTGCCTCCGGGAACGCCCATCCCCGGTGTTTTCAGGATCAGTCTCAACACCAGTACCCTTGGCACGCCGGTGACGATCAATTTCACCCGCACGGGCACAGCGACGTTCGCCCCGGGAACAGCCACCAATACTTACACGATCAACACCACTGAAACCCCCAACGGTGTCACGGTGGGGACGAACAGCGTCACCTTCCCCGCAGGTACCTTCGCGGGCTCCAATGGACCTAATTGGAACGTGAATGTAAAAATTACTCCGACCGCGTTTCCCGTCAGCACGAATACCCTGACGGTTGTGCTCCAGGTTCTCGGTGGCGCGGCCAATCTGGCGGGAGCACCCGCCAGGGACACGGTGTTCATCCAGAACACCGGCCCGCAATCGCTCCTTTTGACCGCCGCCGCTTCTGGGACGACGATGTACCGAGGTGTTACCAACGATTATGCCAAATTCGTGATCACCCGACTTGGGGATACCAATGGCCCCGGCAATAGCGCAGGCAACGTCACCTCGAAGGCATACACCGTCACCAACGTCACTTATTTTGGCACGGCCGCGTATCCTGCGGACTATGGTGCGCGGGCTCAGAGACTCGATCCCGCCGGCAATGGCGCCCTCGTGCCACCGGCCGATGGTCCTACGGCAATCGTGATCAACCCGGGTGATACCACCGTCACCTGCGCCGTCGGAAATCCGGAGCCGCATGTCAACCTCAGTGCCCCGCCGACCAACACCACGATTATCCTTAATCTGACCAACGCGGTTGCTTGCCCTGCCTGCACGAACCTCACCAGCCAGGAGGG
>CAZNOE010000729.1:0-3639 GCA_964574525.1 uncultured Bifidobacteriaceae bacterium | reverse complement strand
GAGACGACGGCCGCGAGCGATTCGGCGGCGCCGTTGTGCATGAAGGGCGGCACGGCTTGCAGGCCGAGCAGCGATGGCACGTTGAAGCCGATGCCTCTGCCGTCGCTGTTGTAATCAATGCCCAAGGCATCCTGCCCCGCTATCAGCGCACCACTCACGACCGTTGGCGCGGCCGTCTCGTCCGCACCGATGTTGCTGCCGAGATCGTTCGTCTTGCCCGGCACGCCCAGGTTAAACGAACCGATGTCGCGCAGGAAGCGGTTGAGAAATTGCGCGCCCACGGGGTTGCCGGTAAATGTGCCGGTACGTTCGGTGAAGAATTCCGAACCGGCGGGCGGCGAAGTGAAATCTTTCACGCTGACGGTCCAGTTGAGGCCGCCGTGACAACTCGCGCAACCGGCGTTGAGGAACAACTGGCGGCCGGCACTGATGTCAGCGGCTGAAGGCGCGCCGGGAAACGATGGCAGGGATGAATTCGGCGTGCGCACGGCGTTGCGCACCCACTCGCGCATGGCCGTGAGCGCCGGCACTTTGTTCGTGCTGCCTGGCAAGGTCACGGTCACTTGCGCCCGGTTGGCATTGGGCAGGGCGAAGGTGTTGACGGCGCTCGGAGCGACGTTAAGGTCGCCGGTGTCGCCGATGAGCAGACCTTGATTGGGATTGAGCGCGTTGCCATTGATCGGGATCGCCAGGTTGCCAGGGCCAGAGACGTTGCGGATGTTCGCCTCGAAATCTTCGACTTCATCGAAGATGGCCGAGTAGTTCAGCAGCCGCTGTTGGGTCCGGTTGTGCGGGCTGAAGGTTGAATTCAGCGGCACGCTCTTGCGCGGTCCCGCGTTGAATTGCCAGATAACACCGTCGGTCAATCCCTTGAAGTGGCAACTGGCGCAGCTTTGCCAGCCTTCGCTCGAAAGGCGGTCGCGCAGCGAGTTCGTGCCCGGAATCGTGTCGAAGTTGCCGCGCGAGGAGAAAAACATTTCCGCGCCGACGAGGTTGGTTTCGCCTTGCGAGGCGGGCGTGGGCAGGTCCGAGGTCGGCACCACAGCGATGACGCTGTCGGTCGTCAGGTCCACGACCGAGACATTTCGTGAAACGAAGTTGGCCACGTAAGCGCGCGTGCCGGTACTGTTGATGGCGATGCCTTGCGGGTTCTTGCCGGCGTTGGCGCCGCTGGTGGCCGCGTTCGTTGGATCGTTGAGATCAATATAGCGAGTAGTGTCGCTGTCTACGGTGAAGGCCAGCTTGCCTGCGGCATCAACGTTCAGTTTTACGAGCAGGTCGCTGGCGGCGGAGACGGCGTAAGCAGTGCCCGCGCCCAGCTCACTGGTGAAGGCGATGGCCCACGGGTTGGCGAAAAACTCCCGGCGTTTGCCTGGCTCGGGATCGCGCGCGCCCAAGTGCAGGTTGAGGAACTTGTTGGTGCCGCCATCCAGCGGCGACGTGCTGTTCACTCCGTCAATGACGCTGACGAACGCGTGCGTATCGAGATTGAAACGTAGCGGACCGGTCGGCGACGCGGCAACATTCGGCAGATACGCGGACTCGCCGCGGAGCACGACGCTTTGAAGCTGATTCGGAAACGCGAAGGTATCAGGCGCGGGCGGATTGGTCAGGCCGGGGAATTTGAAGCCCGTGATCTGCGCGGCCAACGGGATGACGCGCGCCACCTTGTAATCACTGATGACAGACGAACTGGTGTTGATGTCGAGCACGGCGACCAAGCCTTCCCGGCCGAGGTCATCGCCTTGCCGGCCGCCCGATTTGGTGAAGGACAGAAGGCGCGTCACGTAGAGCTTGCTGTTGTCCACCGTGACCCCGAGTCCCCGCGGTTGGAAATGACGGTTGCGGTCGGGATCGTTGGCGATGCTGTTCCGCAGATCAATGTGACCGAGAATACTGCGGGAGAGAGTGTCAATGACAGTGATCGTGTCCTGCCCGCTGTTGGCGACGAAGACGCGTTTGCCGTCGGGCGAACAGACGATATTCCACGGCTCGGCGCCGGTGGTGAGATTGGTGACGACGCTCGCGCTGAAGCTGCCCCAAAGCGGGTCGTTGACCAGGAGGACGGTGACGGTGCCGGCGGCGGCGTTGGCAACATAGGCATATAGGCCATCCGGCGTGAGCGCGATGCTTTGCGGCTCGTCGCCGACAGTAATCCTGGCGATGCGCGTGTTGCTGTCGGGACGAATGACGCTGACGGAGTCGTCGCTGGGGTTCACCACCCAGATGAGGTGGTCGTTCGTTGAGACGGCGATGGGGCTGGAGTACGTGGAACGATTCGCCACGTCGAACACCGGCGCGGTGGTGCCGTCAATGGTTTCGATGAACTGGACCACTTTGGCTTGATCCAGGGGATTACTGAGCACATCGGGGATACGACCGTTGTCTGTCCGGTGTTTTGCATCCGCGACCACCAACGCGAGTGACTCGGCGGCGCCGTTGTGCATGTAGGGCTGCAAAACGTGGAGGCCCAGCAGCGATGGCACATTGAAGCCAATGCCTTTTCCGTCGCTGTTATAGTCTCGACCCAGTCCATCCTGCGCGGCCTGCTGCACGCCGCTGACAACGGCGGGCGCAGCTTTCTCGTCTGCGCCGATGTTGTTTCCGAGCGGGTTGCCTTGGGAGGGCACGCCCAGGTTGAACGAACCGATGTCTCGAATGAAGCGGTTCAGGTACTGCGCGCCAACCGGGTTGTTCGTAAACGTGCCGGTCCGTTCGGTGAAAAGCTCGGCGCTCGCGGGCGGCGAGTTGAAATCTTTCAGGCTGATGGTCCAGTTCTGCCCGCCGTGGCACCGCGAGCAGCTTTGCGCGAAGAGCGCGCGGCCCGTCGCGATGTCGGCAGGTGCCGGTGCGTTCGGCAAGCCTGGCAACGGACCATTGGGCGTGCGCACCGCGAAGCGCACCCATTCGCGCATCGCAGTCAACGCCAGCACTTTGTTCGTGCTGCCCGGCAAGGTCACAGTCACTTGTGACCGATTGGCGCTGGGCACGGTGAACGCATTGACGACACCGGGCGCGACGTTGAGGTCGCCGGCGTCGCCGATGAGCAGGCCGTGGCTGGGATCGAGCGCGTTTCCGTTGATTGGGACAGCCAGCGCGCCGGGGCCGGAGACATTGCGGATGTTCGCCTCGAAGTCTTCGACCTCATCGAAGATGGCCGAGTAATTCAGCAACCGTTGCTGGCTGCGGTTTTGCGGATTGAAGGTTGAATTCAGCGGCACGCTCTTGCGCGGGCCGGCGGCGAATTGCCAGATCACGCCGTCGGTCAATCCTTTGAAGTGGCAACTGGCGCAACTCTGCCAGCCTTCGCTGGAAAGACGGTCGCGCAGCGAATTTGTGCCCGGAATCGCGTCGAAGTTGCCGCGTGACGAGAAAAACATTTCCGCGCCGACGAGATTGGTTTCGCCTTGCGAGGCGGGCGCAGGCAGGTCCGAGGTCGGCACCACAGCGATGACGCTATCGGTTGCCAGGTCCACGACGGAGACATTGCGCGAAACGAAGTTGGCGACGTAGGCGCGGGTGGCAGTGCTGTTGATGGCGATGCCTTGCGGATTTTTGCCGGCGTTGACCCCGCTGGTGGTGGAGTTGGTCGGCTCATTCAGATCAATGTAACGAGTCGTGTCGCCATCAACGGTGAAG
>CAZNOE010000728.1:0-3644 GCA_964574525.1 uncultured Bifidobacteriaceae bacterium | reverse complement strand
GGAAGTGGCGCAAGAAACCGATGCAATCGAGAATCGCGATTTCGACGCCGCCCGTCTCGTCATACTTGGAGCGAGCATATTCACGGATGTCGCGGCCACAGACTCAGTGGAAATAAAGATGTAATTTTGCACGTGCTTCCCTTGGGCGGCGATTTTCTGAAGCGCGCGGTCAATGTCGCCGCGCTGTACGGCCTTGTTCTTCATCTCATAACTCGTCACCACCTTGTCATCGCCGAGCACTGTGATTTGAACGTCGCCCACCGCGCCGGTTTGTTCATCGGCTGCATTGTGAGCGGTAAGATTCAGCACACGTTCGCCGAGTCGCCCTTTCGCGGCTTCAAAAGCCGCCAAGACAGCCAAGGCGGGCAGACGCCAAGACCGTTTGCAGGCCAGATGAATGCCAATAACATTCAAGGTGTCTTCGACGGAAAGAGGAAGTGCGTTGGGAATTCGATCCACGCCAGTCAACAGGATTCTCAAACGCTCCCGCCGCTCTGTTTCGGAAAACCGAGTTGCTGTTCCGATGCTCATCTATCTGCTTTCAAGGACGCACCCCCAGCGTCAACTGCTCGCGCCAGTCGAAGGTGTTGCTCTGCTTCAGTAGCCGTAGTTTAGCTGCGTGGCGATAGCCAAGTCAATCTGGTAGTTAAACTCCGTGCTCCAACGAAAACTCGGCCAACGCATCGCAGCACTCCGCAAAGCTCGAAAACTCACTCAAGAGCAATTGGCGGAAGCGCTCGCCTGCTCAGTTGAGTTCATCAGCTTGGTGGAGCGTGGCGTTAATGCTCCGTCCGTTGCCGGCTTGGAGAAGTTCGCCAAAGCACTGAAAGTTGAAGTTCGGGAACTTTTCACTTTTGAGGAGAAGAAACGATGATCCGGGGCGATTCTTACTTCGCGCGGCTCAAAGGGACGCTGGATGGGGTTGTGGCGAATCTGCGTGCAAAAGGAATCCACGAGCGGCATCTCTCGTTTGGAGGTGAGGGCACAGCGCCGACGCGAAAGCCCACTGTCCCGACAGATGCCCGCTCCGAGTTCCTCGCGAATCGCGCAATGGGCGACTGGGCTGAGCGGATGCTGGCCGAAGCCATTGTTCGCGCGTTCTCGGAATGGCTGGTGGTGCAATACGGCGACACGAATCGCATTGCCGCCGGCCATCCGGAGTTCAGGTCTTCCTATTTGGCTGGTTTGGAAGGAACGCGCCGGTTCGGGAAACGCCCCGACCTGTTGCTGTTTCCGGCGAACGCAGCGGTCACAGCAGACCTATCCGCGCAAAGTCACGCCGAGACGGAATCGCTCGTGAAGCAAGCCACCGCCGCCATCGAAGTGCGGTCCAGCAAATTTGAGGCGTTGACCTACATGAGGGTGCGTCAGCAGCAACGCGCCGCAGGCAAAACCACTGCTCGTGAAACGCCAAGCTTCACAGTCAAAGTGGAAGACCTGCTCATCGTGTATCGCTGGTTGGAGCGGCACGGCGTTCCCCAGAGTTACTGTCAGGTGTTTTTCGATTCGGTGTTCGCGATCAACTTTCTGGACATCTTCGCCATCATCGGGAGTGGAAGCGGCTTCACCATCGAGACGCCAAAAAAGAGCCAAGAGAAGGCAACCATCATGATTCCCATCACCAGCGGCAAGCAAGTTGGTCGGGCCACTGCGATACCGACCTTTGCCGCCGAGCACCGCGTCACGGAACTGGGACGGCACGATGCGTATGTTGTCCCGCAGGGCGGCGGCTTCGAACTTGATGCTGCCGCGATGAAGAAGGTTCTTTTGCCTGTTGGTTGACTTCCCTTGCGAAGTCGAAATAGCGCTTCACGATTTCGTCAATCCGCGCCGTCCGCTCGTTCAGTGACAACATTTCCAATTCGGCAAGCTTGCAGATGAGTTCGTTTGTTTCCGCCCGATTCAGCTTCGGCATCACCGGGCATGGCATGTCTTCCACGTCCTTGGGTTCGAGTTTATTCAAGCCGTCTCCGTAAAACCGGTTTACTTGCGAGAACGATTCCCGCCCTAGGCTGCTGTTGAGGAAAAGCGTCATCAGGGACGCAAACGACTCGTTTCCGGGTTTTGCGTAGAGGCCGTGAAAACAAGTTAGGTTTTTTGCGCCGGAGGTATTCAGGATAAATTTCACTGACTCGCGAGAGAATACCGCCACCCAAATGTCGGCCACGGCACGATTCTCCGGCAGATACCAAACGGGCCGATGGCTTGGCAGATGACGTTTTGGGATGCCCTGCTGCTCTCCAAGTTCAAGGTAGCGGGTGAGGTTCTGCCCGTTGCGCGAGGGATTGAGAAGGAAGCACCGCCGGTCGCGAGCGACCAGCACATCAAATTTTTCGCTCGTGAACACCAGCCCATCGGCATCCGTGGCCTTGGTGATGCACGGCTCAACGTGCGTCTCCGTAAGATGATGCTCGCGCAGCTCCGCACGGCTCAGACAGAAGAAATCGTTCGCTCCCGTCGCAATGCCACGCCGACAGTTGAAGTAACTGCCGACGCGCTTGGCAAACCGAACCGGAACTCTTTCTGTCGCCCCGTTCAACAGCAAGTTGAGCCATTTGTCTTTGGGATTGAGCGGGGCCAAGTCAATCAAACCGTTGCCAGCGGCTGAAATGCTTCCCGCGAGCAATCCTTCAACAAAACCCTCCGCCTCTCCCACGGATTCGGCCAGTCTGGCCCAGATTGGAGCTTTGAGTGCCCGGCTCTTGTCGAGCAACACGATGGCGCTGGTGGTCAAAGCGTCGGCAAACACATTGAGCGATGGCGCAAAGATCGCGATACCCACTGGTCGAATCACACGCAACAGCCGCTCTTTGATTTCCTCGCCGAAGTTCGCGTTCAGAAGCTCCGCCGGCAGGATTACGGCAGCACGCCCATGTAGCGCGAGGTCTTCCCAAATCTTGAGTAGGAAAAGTGCGTAAAGATTTGTGAGCCGGTCCAGCGGCGTGCCGAGACGCTCCTCGAAATAGCGCCAGTCCTTCTCCGAGTAATCGAGCCGATGTGCCTTCACATAAGGCGGATTGGCGATGATGCCATCGAAAAACCCTGCGTCGGACTTGAGGTAGTCTGCCAGAATTAGTTTCGTGCCGCGCGGCGCGGTCGCTTTCGCGCGCTGCAAAGTCTCGGTGTCCCGCTCCACACCGACCAACTGCACTCGCCCATTGAGTTGTCGGCACGTGACCAACAATCCGCCCAAACCCGCCGCCGGGTCGAGCACCGTGTTGGGCTTCGCCGACATCACCCACCTTGCCATCAAGGCCGCGACCGGCTCAGGCGTGGAAACCTGTCCCAATTGCTTCGTCTCCCGCTGCCACGATTCGACCGAACCGAACGAATCCGCTTCACCCGTGGCCACCTCCACGACGTTCGGCTCATGGTAGAGCGAGAGAAATGTTTGGTTGTCGCGGAGTTTCATCTCGGAAAGTGTGCCAGCAGTTTAACTACGGGTCAACTCCGGCATGGACTGCCCAAACCAGCCGAAGATGTTGCTCCGCGTACTGTTGGTGACATCCGGCTTTTGGCGGTCGAGGTTTTCATGGACTCCATTCTATTTGGAAACTTCTAAGCTTACAACCCCGTCAACCTTGCCAGTGCATTCGATGACTCGGTCAAAACATGATGGCCGCTTTGTTCCTTGACCTAATGCT
>CAZNOE010000727.1:0-3647 GCA_964574525.1 uncultured Bifidobacteriaceae bacterium | reverse complement strand
TCCCGGTCCAGCTTCTTTTTCAAAAGTGGGTTACTGAGCGGTCCCACACCCGCGCTGCGTCAAAGCAAATTCCTACCAGTAAGACGCGGGTGATCCGTCTCATGACCTGATGCCCACATAGGATGTCACCGGCGGTCGCCGGACACTGTTTGGCATCAGCGGCAGCCGGACGGGGAAAACCAACCAAAGCAAACAACCACGAAACTGAAGAAAGGAACAAACCATGAAAACTAAAACGACCAAAGTAGAAGCCGCATCGCCGCAGGCCAAAGGCAAGGTGAAGCTCAAGACCCTGAAACTCCACAAGGAGACACTCCAGAATCTGTCCGATCAAGATGCAGGGGCTGTGAGGGGCGGAGTGGACCGCACGCGGGCCTGCACTTACTCTGGCTGCGGATACACTGGCTGCGGATGCGGCGGTACCGTTGGTTGTTCCGGTACCTGAGCATCGTCCAAAACGCGATCCCAGAGCCACGGGACAGTCCTCCCGTCGTGTGGACTCCGATCCTCGGCGGCGAACTCGGCGAATGTGTGGGCGGGGTCATTCAGGCCATCGCCCAGGCACTCCGGCAGCCCCCTCTGGCTTTGATTCCGGACCATGTGTCGGCTCCGCCCATGTCCCAGGTGGTGGCGGACGGCTCGCTCGCGGGCGGTCGAGCCGGACTCGCCGTGCTTTTCGCCTGTCTCGCGGAATCAAGTCTGGTGGACGGTGCGGAGGAGATCGCAATTGAGTTCCTGAACAACGCAGTGGAGTCCGTCGCCAAAGTGCCGAGCGCGCCCTCACTCTATGGCGGATTCACGGGCACGGCTTGGGCGATGACTCATCTGGAGGGGAGGATTTTCGACGCAGACGACGGGGACCCAAACGAGGCCGTTGATGAGGCGTTGCGCGAGCACTTGAGCCGGTCACCCTGGCGCGGCGACTACGACCTTGTGAGCGGATTGGTTGGCTTTGGCGTTTATGCGCTGGAGCGTCTGCCGCGCCAGACAGGAGTGGGATGCCTCGAACTGGTGATGGACCGTCTGGACGAAACGGCGGAGCGCACCGCTCAGGGCATCACCTGGTTCACCGCGCCGGAACTCCTCCCGGACCATCAGCGCAAGGAATTTCCCGAAGGCTACTACAATCTCGGACTGGCGCACGGGGTGCCGGGAGTGATCGCACTTCTCGGTCAGGTGTGCGCGAACGGCGACGCGAGACTCCACGGCGCGCGCCAAAATGCCCGCGCGTTGCTGGATGGGGCCGTGGCGTGGCTGTTGGTCCAGCAGCCGAAAGATCATGGTTTTCCCCCCTGGGTGGGACCGGGGATTTCACCTACGCCCGCGCGCCTGGGCTGGTGTTACGGAGACCTGGGAATCGCGGTAGCCCTGCTCCAGGCCGCCCGTGGCGCGCGGGAGCCGGCGTGGGAGCGCGAAGCCTTGAGGATCGCCCGCCGTTGCGCCGAGCGTCCCGTTGAGCAATCGGGTGTGGTGGACTGCTGCCTCTGCCATGGCACGGCGGGTGTGGGGCACCTGTTCAACCGATTGTTCCAAGCCACACGTGAGAACTCGCTCCGGGAAGCGGCACGCTTCTGGTTTGCTCGCACGTTCGACATGCGCCGACCGGACGAGGCCATTGCAGGATTCCCCGTGTGGTTTCGTGCTCGTCATCGGCCAGTCGAGGCTCGGTGGGTCGCCGATCCGGGGATTCTCACCGGCGCGGCGGGCGTCGCGCTCGCGCTGCTCGCGGCCACGACAGACATCGAGCCGGAGTGGGATCGCATGTTGCTCGTGTCGGTCCCCGCCGGAAAAATCGTGTAGGCTACGGTTATTGCCAGGAACTCCGTGAACTCTGCACCGCCTTTCAAAACTCGCTGCTCTTTGGGCCGATCTTCGTCGGGAATGGGATTTCAGGAACCGAGATTTCAGGGCGGCGGTGGGTGCCAGGATTTCACCGGCGGACGCCGCGCCCTGTCCGGCAGCACCGGCAGCCGGCCGGATGATCATCCCCATCGATCAATAGTTCCGACAACTCGCGCAGCCGTTGGATCGGGGCGAAAGTGATCGAGCGAGTGATTTCTCCCGTTGGTTCCTTCGCCGCGCTTCTGGCACGCGGTCACAATGTCTTTCGCGGACAGCAGGAAGGGGTCGGTCAATAGTTTCGACCACTCGCCCAGGCGTGCCGGCCGCTGACGGTGCTGGGAATGCCCTTGTACTTGCCGCGAATCTCCTCGACCGAGTCGGGCTTCAAATCAAACGTGTCGTGGTGCGAAATGCCGCCGCCGAGGTACACGAGAATGACCGGCTTCGCGCGCGGCCCGCGCGTGCCGGCAGCGGACGCCAGTTTCTCCACCGAGAACAACCCGCCGAGCGACAGGCCGGGCGGCGTGAGCGCGCCGAGGCGCAAAAAGTCGCGGCGCGAAACGCCGTTGCAGAGGCGGTGACGATTTTGGGTGAGGGAGATGTCGAGCATAACGTGAGTGTCGGACCAGGTTCGCTACAGTGCCAATGACAGTCGCAGAGCGTCATCAATCAAGTTCATCGTTTCAGACGTCACCTCGCCCAGCGGCGCCACGGATAATCGAGTTCGATCAATCGAGCGAACCTGAAAGCAGAGAAACACCGTGTCTGCCGGCAAGCTGGCTTCGCCCGCGGCAACACGGACGTTGGTACGGTAATTCTCCGAAACCGCGGCGGCCTTTGTTCCTATGACCACCGTCACCACCAATGGCAACCGGTTGAGTTGATTTGCAGAAACAATCAAGACTGGCCTTCGTCCGGCCTGCTCCCGTCCGCGCACGGGATCAAGGTCTGCCCAGTAAACCTGGCCTCGTTTCACCAGGTTTCTTCTTTCGCCAGCCCGTCGAGGTTGGCTACTGAGAACTCCCTCTCAATAGCGGCGTTCGCGGCCTGAATCTGCGGGTCGCGCGCCATCCGTTCGAGATCATCTTCCCAGCCCGGCGGCGGCGTTTCGCGTTCGGACTCCCGTCGCAACTCGCGCGCGAGATGTTCCAACAACCGCAGCCGATCCGCACGCGGCAACTCGCTAACTTGATGTTCGATCTGTTCAAGTGCAATCATGGTCCTATCTTTATCGCTTTCATGGGCGGTGAGCAATGCCGAGTTTCGGGTTGCGATTTCGTTCCTCGTCACGCCAATTCAGTGGTGAAAAGCAAACTCCTTCGTGTTGAGCAGCGCCCAGAACATGCAGGGCGCAGTCAATAGTTTCGACAACTCGCGCAGCCGTTGGATCGGGGCAAAAGTGATCGAGCGAGTGATTTCTCCCGTTGGTTTCTTCGCCGCGCTGCGTCAAAGCAATTCCTGTCAGGAAGACGCGGGTCATCCGGCACTATGGCCTGACGCCCACCCAAGATTTCACTGGCGGCTAACGCGCGCGATTCGTCAGCCTGCAGAGTGTTTGTCGGAAACTGCCATAAGCTTCCCGCAGATTCAGGGCGACCACATATGGATTTGAAAATAATCTGCGGTCGCCTGAATCTGTGGGAATAACTCCGTGAAAAGTTTCCGAGCGCAAAAAGGCACCAGGAATGGTATCGCATCCACACATCATGACTAGCGCTCAAGACTCCCGCGATGCCCGGCGGGTACGCCGGATCTACGAGGAACGCCCTTACCCCGCGGCGGATGACCGCGCGCTCACCGATACG
>CAZNOE010000726.1:0-3647 GCA_964574525.1 uncultured Bifidobacteriaceae bacterium | reverse complement strand
ATGACTTCCTTCTTCGCGTCCCACTTGATTTTGTGTCCAACCAACATCGCGATGAGACCGAGGTGGCCAGGGATCGCAGAGTGATGCGCGACTTCGACGGGCGCGACGGTCGGCTTCCGTGACTTGACGCAATCGAGGAAGTTGCGGTAGTGCGGATTGGCGCCTGTGGTAAGGGGAAGCTTTATTTTGCGCTCCTCGTCGGAAAGGCTGCGCCTGTCCTCCCAAGCTTTGTTGGACGATTCAAAGGCATTGCTGCGGTTTACCCATACCCAGCCATCCGTGCCAATCCATTTCGTGCCGCTCTTGATGTCGTCGTGTCCGCCGGCAATGACCATCTCGATGTCGTCGGGATATTTGCAGGTGATGCGATACTTCGTGCAGGTGTTCCACAGCGCGTCGGGCGACGGAAACTCACCCTGCCCTTCAACTTCCAGCGGGCCGATCTTGTCGTCATTGCCCAATCCCCAATGTCCGATGTCGCAGTGATGGCCGATCCAGTCCAACAACTGCCCGCCGCCGGTGTTGTAATTCCAGCGCCAGTTCATGTGGCCGCGGGCTTCGACGTAGGGCTCCATTTTCGAAGGCCCGATCCATGTTTCGTAGTCGAGTTCCGCCGGCGGTGGGGTCACGGCCAGATCCCAGCCCGGACTCCCTGGAACCAATTTCGACAAATCACTGGGTTTCTCCGCCTTCGCCAATTTTTCCGCCAGCGGCTTTCCAGTTCGGGCGAAATCATTGTGCCCCGCGGGCAGGCCGACTTCCACACGCTTGATCTTTCCGATCATTCCGTTGCGCACGGTTTCGCAGGCGTAATGAAAATGTTTTTCCGAACGCTGCCACGAACCGGTTTGCCAGATGAGGTCAAGTTTCTTCATCGCCGCCACAATCGCCTGTTGCTCGGCGATTGTGCGCGCGAGCGGCTTTTCGCCGTAGATGTCTTTCCGGTTCTTCGCAGCCTCAACGGCAATCAGCGCGTGCCAATGGTCCGGCACGGCGAGCATCACAGTGTCAATGTCCTTGCGCGCCATCATCTCGCGGTAGTCGTGATACGCTTTGCAGTCCTGGTTCTTGTAATGGCCGTTGATCGCGTCGAGCGACTTTTTGAGATGATTCTTATCAATGTTGCACGCGGCCACGACCTGACAATCGGGGTGACTCATGAATGCCTGGGTGTTGCCCGGCCCTTGCATGCCCCAACCGACCACGCCCATCGTGATGCGATTGGACGGCGCCACGGCGCCGCCCCGACCCAGGGCGCTGGCGGGGATGATAGTGGGCGCGGCAGCGGCCATGCCGGTAAGCGCGATGAAATGCCTGCGGGTAAGTTTGGAACTGCGCGAAGTCGTTTTCATAGTTTTCAATGACGGTTCAAATGCCAGCCGGATTCAAGCACAGATCAGCCGTTTGCGAAATCAAAATCCGCCAGTGTGCCAGCCGTCGCGATACTTGCGCTTCAGCAAGCGGTTGGCGTCGGAGTTGTTCTTGAACTTCATGCTTCCGTGATTCCATTCGAGCTTGGTGCCGGGCATGCGAATCCCCACGGTGCCGAGCAAAATCGCCTCGGTCATCGGGCCGGTTTGCGCGAAGAATGATTCATTCTTTGCAACACCGAGGCAGCCGTCCACGAAATGATGATAGTGATCGCGCGGCTCCAGTTTTGGCCGGGGATGGTTCTCAAATTTTTTCTCCGGCAGCAGAATGGGTGCTCGTCCGTGCGGATACAGCAACGCGCCTTCCGTTCCGATCACCATCAGGGACTCCGTGGGATACTCCTTGAAGTCGGCGGTGTAGAGTCTGCGAACGTCGTCAGGCGGATAAAACTCGCCGTCGAACCACTCCAGCGTCAGTTCCTTCTCTTCGGTGAGATTGTTTCCGGGAAAAGTCCATGTGATGTGCTGGCCCTGCGGCCAGTTGTCCGCGCGGCGCTCGGGAGATTTCTGCCACGAATCCTGAACTTCAGCCACGACCGTCAACGCCGGCTTCATGCCCAACCCTTTCCAGATCGCATCGAAAATGTGGCAGCCGATGTCGCCGGACCAGCCCGTGCCGAAATCCTGCCACGCGCGCCATTTCGTCGGATGATAAATGTCGGGCACGAACGGTCGCATCGGCGCTGTGCCGATCCATAAACCCCAGTTCAGATTCGCCGGCGGTTGCTGTCCGGTCGCCGGGCGCGGACCCTGAAGACGATAATTCTCCACTGCCCCGGGGCGATTCGAGCAAAGGTAAGCGTGCTTGATCTTGCCGATGGCGCCGGTCTTGAGCAGATGCACCACTGTACGTTCGCCGAGGCCGGCCGCCATCTGCGTGCCGAGTTGCGTGACCACTCCTTTCTTGACCGAAGCCTCCGTGAGCGCCCGCACTTCCGCCACGTCATGGCACAGCGGCTTCTGACAATAAACGTGTTTGCCCTTCTGGATGGCGCTGTGAGCGATGGCGAAATGCATGTGGTCCGGGACAGCGGCATTCACCGAGTCAATCTTGTCTCCTTCCTTCTCCAGCAATTCGCGCCAATCCGTGTATGTCCGAGCGCCGGGAAATGCCTTGGCTGCTTTATCCAGAGTGTTTGAGTCCACGTCACACAATGCTGTGATCTGCACCCTCTCGTGGCGCGCCAGCGTGTTCAAATCATTCCAGCCCATCCCCCCGACGCCGATGCAGGCGTGGCTCAGTTTGGAATTCGGCGCTGCTGCCCGCAGGCCCGACGGCAGGACGAACGGAGCGGCCAAACCAGCGAGTGCCGTGGCGTGCAAGAAACGGCGCCGCGACAAAGGACGCAAAACAGAATCACTCGTTGAGGAACGCCGGCGAGGACTTGTCTTCATACGCAAGGCTGAGCATGGCTTGCCGAACGACAAACTCAAGCGCGATTGTTGGGCGGATCAATTTCGCTTCTGGCAACCCTCACCCCAGCCCTTTCCATCCTTTCGCGACTTAAAACCCCCCGGACCCACCCCCAACCCCTCCCAGGAGGGGAGCTACGCGCGGTGGACAGTTCCTCTCCTGGGAGGGGTCAGGGGTGGGTTGGCCGGAAGCAGGTTGATGGTAAGCCAATCCGACAGCGCGTTACTTCAACTTCGCCAGCGTGCTCTTGACCGCGTCGAAATTGGGCAGGTCTTTCGGCGTGGGAGTCTGCTCGCTGTATTGCACCACACCGTTCTTATCAATCACGAAGGCCGCGCGCGCGGCGGTGTCTCCAATCCCGGCCAGCATCGGGAAGACCACGTCATACTTTTTGGTGACTTCCTTGTTCAGATCGCTGGCCAGTGTGATGCCAATCTTCTCCTTTTGCGCCCACGCTTCCTGCGCGAACGCGTTGTCCACGCTGATCCCGATCACATCTGCATTCAGACTGGAATAAGCCCCCAGCCCTGCGCTGATTTCGCACAGTTCCTTCGTGCAGACGCTGGTGAACGCGGCGGGGAAGAACAACAGCACGGTGTTCTTTTTGCCGAAGTTATCGCTCAGCTTCACGTCAACCAGACCGGAAGCCTGTTTGGATTTGAGCGTGAAGTCCGGTGCTTTGGTTCCAACTGCGATTGGCATAGTTGTAGTTCGTTAAAAGGTTAAGTGGTTAAACGGTTGCGGGCAGCGTTATAGTCGCGTCAGCGGGGTGTGTCAAACCACGATTCAGCCCACGTCCAAAT
>CAZNOE010000725.1:0-3648 GCA_964574525.1 uncultured Bifidobacteriaceae bacterium | reverse complement strand
ACGAGAATTGCAATAATCCGTAATCTTTGGCACTCGCATCCGTAAAAAAACGGACGCGCACGGCGAATGGAGTGGTGGAGTGACGATTGAAAGCGGAGGTCTTTGGCAGGCAGAAAAAAAGCGTGGGGGCCATTCTCCGACTCGGTCGTCATAGAACGGGAGATTTTTTGGAAATCTGTTCTTCGATCGTCTCTTGGAACTTCAAACTTTGAACTTGGAGCGTCCGCTCACTTTTCCGCATTGAGCAGCTTATGGCTTGGGCCTATCGTGCCGCGCAATGAACGTTTTCGTCACGGGCGGCGCGGGTTACATCGGCTCGATTTGTGTCGAGGAACTCCTGAATGCCGGTCACGCCGTCACGGTTTACGACAATCTCTCCGAAGGCCATCGCTCCGCTGTGGATTGGCGCGCCAGATTTATCCTCGGTAAACCAGAACAAGAGGGCGACATCCTGAATGCGGTTAAGAATGCGCAGCCCGACGCCATCATGCACTTCGCGGCCAATGCGCTGGTCGGCGAGTCCATGACCAATCCGAAAAAGTATTTCCACAACAACGTCGTCAACGCCCTCAAGCTCGCTGACGCCGCGGTCGAGTGTGGCGTGAAGAAATTTGTTTTCAGTTCCACCTGCGCAACCTACGGCCCGCCAGAACGCCTGCCAATGTCGGAGGACTTGCCGCAACGACCGATCAATCCCTACGGCGAGTCCAAGTTGATGTTCGAGAAGATCCTTCTGTGGTATCAGCAGATTTACGGGCTGGAGTTCGTCGCCTTCCGCTACTTCAACGCCGCGGGCGCGAGCGAAAAGTTCGGCGAGCACCATCGCCTCGAGACGCATCTGATCCCGAACGTCCTCAAAGTGCCGCTCGGCCAGGCAACGCAGTGCGAGATTTACGGAACGGATTATCCGACGCCCGATGGCACCTGTATCCGCGACTACATCCACGTCATGGACCTCGCGCAAGCCCACATCCTCGGTCTTGCCCCGGGCGCGACGGGCTTTTTCAATCTCGGCAACGGCGACGGGTACTCCGTCCGGCAGGTCATTTCGGCCTGCGAAAGGATCACCGGTAAGAGGATTCCCGCCGTCGAACGGGCGCGGCGCCCGGGCGATCCACCCAGGCTCGTTGCTTCCGCAGAGAAGGCAATTCGCCTCCTCCGCTGGAAACCAAAGTTCCCCCAGCTGGAAGATATTGTTGGGACAGCGTGGTCATGGCATAAGAATAACCCCAAGGGATATCTGGAGACGACGCCATCCATGACCTCCGCCATGAAAAGAATCCTCCTGGTCGATGACGATCCTGTCATTCTGAAGGTATATCGGAAAAAACTGCTGGACGCGGGTTTCCATGTTGACATCGCGTCGGACGGACTTGGCGCGATGAAATTGCTGCACTCCGCCGCGCTGGATGTCCTCGTGGTGGATGTGATGATGCCCAAATTCAACGGCCTGGAGGTTTTGAGATATCTTCACTCCCAAGCGACTCTGGAGGATGTTCGCGTTATAGTCTTTTCCAACATGTACTTCGGCGGCGAACAACGCGAAGTCGCCGCTATTGAGGCCGAGAAGGTCATTAGGAAATCGGGTTGCACACCGGCGATTCTCATTGCGGCGATCAACGAAGTTTTGGCAGCCCCCAAGACCAAGTTGGCGTACAAATCACCCAATCAACTCACTGAAGACGTGAAACGCCGGCTTCCTTCATAACGCGGCAGGCAAATCCCAAGGCTGCTGTCGCGTCAAGCGAGGTTTATTGCAACCCGCTCAAATCTCCCGTAACGCAGCGCCAGCGTCGGCAGCACGAGCAGATTCAACAGCGTCGACGTCACCAGCCCGCCGAGAATCACAATCGCCATCGGCCCCTCGATTTCGCGTCCGGCTTCGCCGCTGCCCAGCGCGAGCGGCAGCAGGCCCAGCGCGGTCACGGTGGCCGTCATCAGAATCGGCATCAAACGTTCCGCCGCGCCGCGCATTACGGCCTCGTGTCCCCACGTCATGCCTTCCTCATTCACGAGGTGCTCGTAATGCGAAATCATCATGATCGAGTTGCGCGTGGTGATGCCAAACAGCGTGACGAAACCGACCAGCGATCCGATGGTCAACGCGCTCTCGCCCGAATGGAACACACCGGTCAGCCACATCGCCAGCACACCACCCACGAGGGCGAACGGCACATTGGCCAGCACCAGCAGAAGATTGCGCCAGTTGTGGAACACGACGCTCAGCAACAGCAGAATTCCCACGGCGGCAATGGCCGAGTGCAACAGGAGTTCGCGTTGCGCCTTCTCCTTCGCCTGCGCCGCACCGCTGAATGCGGGGTAAGTTCCGGCGGGAAAATTTACCTTCGCAGCCACTTGTTTCCGGGCCTCCTCCACAAACGAGGTCACGTCGCGACCGCTGGCGCTGCACGTCACCGTCTGTCGCCGACGCGCGCCTTCGTGCAGGATGGAGAAACGCCCGCTGGTTGGGTAAATCTCCGCCAGTTCGCGCAGCGGTATGAGCGCGCCCAGTGGACTGCGCACCAGCAGCAAGCCGATGGCTTCCGGGTCCTGACGAGTTTTCTCGTCCAGAATCACCGCCACTCCCGCAACCTGATTCGCGCGATGCGTCTGCGCGACGACCGTTCCCTGGTAGGAAGTTTCAATCGCCTCCAAGACTTCGACCGGGCGAAATCCAAATTGCGTCAGGCGATCCGGTCGCAGGCGCACGGCCATGCGCGGCGCGCCGGGCGGCGATTTAACCTCCACATCCGCATTGCCGGTCACCGCTCGCAACACGCTGGCCACTTCTCGCGCCTTTTCATCGAGCACGTCGAGGTCATCCCCGAAAATATTCACCACCACGGGCGCGGTTTCGCCGGTCAGGGTTTCACCGATGCGATCACCAAGGAACGTCAGCACCTCGAACTGGATGCCCGGAAATCTTTTCAGAATACCGCGGACCTCGTCGGCCATCTTCGCTTCCTCCTCTCCGGACATCGGCTTCAATTCCACATGGAACTCGCTGCGATGTGGCCCCCAGGGGTCTTCGCCCAATTCTGCGCGGCCCACCTGTTGTTCGGCGGTCGCGATGTGTTCGTTCTTGAGCAACTCCTCGGAAATCTTTGTTCCGATCCGCCGCATCTCCGGCAGCGAGGTGCCGGGTGCGGCAAAAACCTGGAGGACGAGATGCCCTTCGCGGAACTCCGGCAAAAATTCTCCCCCGAAAAACGGCAGGCGTGTTGCGGCAACGATGCAGACCACGGCCACCGCCACGATGATGACGCGCGGCCAGCGGGAAACGAAACCGAGTGATCGCCGGTAATTCGCCTTGAGCCAGCGTTGCACTCGTGGCTCGTCGGGTTTGCGCACGCCCTTGTCGAAAAACAAAAACGCCAGCGCCGGCGTTACCGTAAGCGCCACCAACAGCGAAGCCATGATGGCGAGGATGTAACTCAACGCGAGCGGCGCGAAAAAGCTGCCTTGCAATCCCGTCAGCGTGAGGACAGGCAAGAAAACCAAGGCCACGATGAAGGTCGCAAAGACCACCGCGCGCCGCACTTCGAGCGACGCGTTGAGGATGACGCGGAAGACTTCACCGTGGCTAAATGCGCGCGTTGCCCCCTCACCCTGACCCTCTCCCCCTCCGAGGGGGAGAGGGGACAGTTT
>CAZNOE010000724.1:2373-3649 GCA_964574525.1 uncultured Bifidobacteriaceae bacterium | reverse complement strand
CAAGCTTCAGCTTGCCCGCCGAACCATGTGTTGTATGGGAACAAGCTAAAGCTTGAACTCCAACGTGAAAACGCCTCCGCATCTCTCTGTCTTGGCGGAGGGTCAAAGCAAGTTCTGATACGCCAGCCACAGCGAACGGAAATATTTCATAACGCGCAACGGGTCTTTGCTCTCTGGAATCTCGGCAAGGCAGTAGCCAGTGAAGCCGGCCTCGTTCAAGCCCGTGAGCAGTTTGCGGAACGGATATTCGTCCAGATAAAGGTCGCGCATGTGGACCGTGAAAATCTTGTTCTTCAACAGATTGAAATTGTGATCGAAGCCATCGCCGTCGAGGTCGGATTGGTTGGAGTTCCAGCAGACGCCGACACTCTTGTGATCCGCCACGTCCATGATGGTTTTGATATTCGGCACCTGCGACGTTTCCGATCCGTGAACTTCCAGCCGGATCTGGACACCGTGGCCGGCGGCGAATTCACCGATCTCGCGCAGCGATTTGCCGATCTGCTCCAGCGTTTTCTGCTTCGGCACTTCTTTGGGCAAGCCGTTGGGGCGGACCTTGACGCCCGGAGCGCCAACGTCCCGGGCGAGGACGATGTATTCCTTCGTGGCGGCGATGTCGGCGCGAAGTTTGGACTGATCGGGCGTGTGGAAATCAAACGCGCTGCCCAGACCCATCAACTCGACCGGCGAATCGCGAAACTGTTTCTTCACCTCCTCGCGCTGCGGTTTGGTCAATGCGACCTCGACGCCGTGCGCATGCGAAGTGCGGAGTTCGACGCCTTGAAACTTCGTCTCCGCGCAATTCTTGATGATCGTGGGAACGTCCCAGTCTTTGGCGATGTTGTAGGTGACGGTGCCGAGTTTCATTCTGGAGGAACCATTGATGAAGCTCGGTTGTTTGGAAGATTCGGCGGCGAAGGCGGAACGTCCTAAAAGGCCAGCCGCACCCAGAGTCAGCCCGGCGCCCTTCAAAAACTCCCGACGATGCGTTTTCATGATTGAATTCGGTCGGACGCGACACTCATGCCAACTGCGGGACTTCGAATCCTTTGCGATACTCGCGTTTGATGTGCTTGTTCGCTTCGTTGTCATTGAAGCGTTCGGTTTTCGGATCGAATTCAAGTGAGCGACCCAGCCGGTAGGAGAGATTGCCGAGCTGGCAGTGGACGCAGGAAAAGTGCGCGTCGAGCGTGGAGACTGACTGGTCTTCCGGTTTGCGCGAGCGAACCGCCTTGAAGAAGCGCTCCCACTTGCCGCCTTTGTCGGGCTTGGCGGC
>CAZNOE010000724.1:0-2273 GCA_964574525.1 uncultured Bifidobacteriaceae bacterium | reverse complement strand
GTCATGATCGAACCGTCGGCGTAGGTGAAGGTGGTGGCCTGGGTGTTCGGCGACTGGCCGTCGTCATCCAGGCCATAGCGTCCGCCTGAACTGTACACCTTGACGGGCAGACCGCGGTTGTGTCCCCAGCAAGCAATGTCCATTTGATGCACGCCCTGATTGCCGATCTCGCCGTTGCCGTATTCCCAGAAATAGTGCCAGTCGTAGTGCACATACAGTCCGGGCTTTTTTCGGTCAACGTTGATTAGGAACTCCTGATCACGCGCCGGCCCCTGCCACAAAGTCCAGTCCAGGTTTTCGGGGACCGGTCCGGGTTTCCCGTGGCCGATGGAACCGCGATTGCCGTTCTTGTAAACGTAGCCGCGTGATTCCCCAATCTTGCCGATAAAGCCATCGTGAATCAGTTTCATGTCCCGGATAAGCGTCGAGTCCGCGCGGCTCTGTGTGCCATGCTGCACGATGCGGCCATACCTCGCTGCCGCAGCCACGAGTTGCCGGCCCTCATAGATACTGTGCGCCAGCGGCTTCTCGACATAGACGTCCTTGCCCGCCTGGCATCCCCATACAGCCGCGAGCGTGTGCCAGTGGTTCGGAGTGGCAATGGTGATGGCGTCAATGTCCTTGTCTTCGAGCGCCTCGCGGATGTCCTTGTAAAGTTTGGGCGCTTTGCCTTGCGCGGTCTCGACGGTTTTTGCGCCGCGCGTGCGTACGTTGGAATCAACGTCGCACAGCGCGACGTATTCGGCATCATCCTTCATTTTCAGGATGTCATTGATGTGGCCGCCGCCCTGGCCATTGAAGCCGATGGTACACATGCGAATGCGGTTGTTCGCGCCGAAGACTTTGCCGGCGGCCATTGTTCCCGCCACGATCACCGCCGTGGTGGTCTTTCCGATAAACTGTCTGCGAGTGAGTTTCATATCAGTTTTTGGTTTGGGTTAATGAGTTCAGATACTCTTCGACGTTCGTGTAGCCGTCGCCATTCGCGTCCGGCCCGCCATCGGCGGGATTGTTTGGATTCAGCCCGTGTTTTCGTTCCCAGTCGTCCGGCATGCCGTCGTGATCCGAATCCATCGGGGCGGGTAGGGAACGAAGCTCCGGCCAACCGCCGACTGCCGTCTGGGAGTCAATGATGCCTTTGCCGCCGCCACCGTAGGTTTCGCCGCAGGTGGCAGTGCCGGTGCGGATTTCTTTGATGATGCGCTGGTCCATGGCGTCACATTGCAACGAACAGCCCGCTTGCGCGAGAACCAATTCATACGCGGCTTCGGCGGGTTGGGTTTTAACGGAAGCAACAACGCTGCGGGTTGGTTCACCCGCAGCGTCGCCTCCGTCGCTTCGCCGTCCGGCGCGAAGTATCTTCCACTCTGTGCTAAACGTCAACGGGACGAACGTGACCAGTCTCCAGTCAGTCAGCGAAGCTGCCGAACTCGTTCTCGCCCGCGCTGGCGCATCGCGACAACGGGATACGGTGGATCAACGCGTCACCGACAACGTTCGCAATCTCCGCGGCAAATTGATTGATTCGCAAGACGAGGTGGGCGGATGGACCAAACTCCGCAATGAGCCGGCGCCGGCAGATCAAGATCGCGATGGAATGCCGGACGTTTGGGAGAAAGCCCACGGCTTGAACCCAACCGATCCAGCCGACCGCAATGCTGACCGGGACGGCGGCGGGTACACCAACCTCGAGGAATACCTCAACAGTTTGTGTGCGCCGTAGCACCGCAGAAATTGCGTCGGTTCTCCTTTTCTTTTGAACTCCCGTTTCAGTTTCCTTGCCATCCAACGTCAGCGAGACCTGTTCGGATTGCCTGGCTTTCTCATCGTGCTGACCGCCGCCATTAAGAACCTGTCTCGCCTCCGGTTCCGCTGAGTGCGAGTCAGACAAGTCACTGGCCGCGTTTCAAAGTTATCTGGAAACTCATTACCGAGTGGTTTGCCCCCGCGCGTTCGGCAAGGACAAAAGTGACAACTGGCGGCCCGGCTAGCCTCTGCCGGTGCAAGAACCAAAGCGACAAATCCATCGGTTCTTTCCTCTGACGACTCCGCTCTTGACCCATCTGTCTCCTTTTGATCGCACACAAAAATCTCCTTTTGAAAACCATACGACCAAAAAAACTTTTTCGCTTGACTTGCGTGGAGGGGGGTAGAGTCTTGCCGTATTGGTGGCATTATGGTGATGGCCACCTGAGTAGTTACAATCAAACAACCTAAGCAACCTATGAAAACCAAACTATTCCCCATCGCCATCGCTCTGTTTTTCGTTTCCG
>CAZNOE010000723.1:0-3661 GCA_964574525.1 uncultured Bifidobacteriaceae bacterium | reverse complement strand
CAAGGGACTAATTGTCGCGCCCGGCTTCATTGACGTTCACACGCACGCCGATGAACTGGCGGGACAGCCGGCTGCGGAAAACTTCCTGCGCATGGGCGTGACGACCATTGTGGCGGGCAATTGCGGCGGCTCGGCTCTGGACGTGGGCAAAGCCTTCCGCGAAATCGAACGCAAGAAGGTTTCGATCAACTTCGCCACGCTGATTGGCCACAACACCGTTCGCCACAAAGCGATGGGCGGCGACTTCGACCGGCCACCCACCGCCGAGGAACTGGAGAAGATGAAGTCGCTCGTCGAACAGGCAATGAAGGACGGCGCGGTAGGGCTTTCGACGGGATTGATTTATCTGCCCGGAGTGTTCGCCAGGACCGATGAGATCGTCGAGTTGGCCAAGGTCGCGTCGGCGTATGACGGCATTTATGCGAGTCACATGCGGCATGAGGATTCGCGGATTTACGAAGCGCTGGAGGAGGTTTTTCGCATCGCGCGCGAGGCGCACATTCGCGCGGAGGTTTCGCACATCAAACTTGCGGGCGAGAGGTCATGGGGACAGGCGGATAAAGTGCTGGCCTACATTGAAAAGGCGCGCGCTGAGGGCCTCGACATCACGCATGATCAATACGCTTACACCGCGTCGAGCACGGGCATCAGCCAGTTGATCCCGGACTCGGCGTTCGACGGCGGGCGCGAGAAGTTTCTCGAACGGCTCGCCGAACCGGCTGCCAAGGGGAAGATCGTGAGCGGAATGAAAGCGATGCTCCGCAATCGTGGCCGCGAGGATTACGCTTATGCTGTAATTGCGTCATATCGCCATGACAAATCGCTTAATGGTCTGAACATGGTCGAAGCGACGAAGAAGGTGCGAAACAGTGATTCGCTCGACGAGCAAATGGAAATGATTTTGGAAATTCAAAAGAACGGCGGCGCTTCGGGTGTTTTCCACGGCATGAATGAGGAGGATTTGCAGAAGTTCATGCGCCACCCGAACACGATGGTTGCCTGCGACAGCGGACTGCGCAAACCCGGTGAAGGTGTCCCCCACCCTCGCGGTTACGGCAACAACGCGCGTGTGCTGGGTCGTTACGTCCGTGAACTCAAGACGCTCCGCCTTGAAGATGCGATTCGCAAAATGACCAGCCTTCCCGCCAATGCATTTCGACTGGAACAACGGGGCGAATTGCGCGGGGGCAACTGGGCGGACATCGTCGTGTTCGATCCGGAAAAAGTCAGCGACCCCGCAACCTACAACGACCCGCATCATTACGCGGTTGGCATTCCTTACGTGCTGGTGAATGGCGTGGCAGTCATCAAGGACAGTGAACACACGGCCGCCAGGCCGGGCATGGCATTACATCACAAGACTAATGCTCAGAAATAACTGAACGGCACAATTCATTTTTTGACTCGGGCAGAAAAGCGAACGTCGGAGAATCGGAGCGCCGATCTCACGATCGGCACGTTTCCCCACCCAATCGCAACGTGCCGATCAGGAGATCGGCGCTCCGGCGCATAATCAGATGCACAACAAGGGCGTTCCCCGCGGTTGCCTCACGACGACTGTGCCCGCGATCTTGTCGTGCCAGCCTTGTTTGTCCTGGCTCCACGCGATCCAGAGAAAACCAAGGAAGAACACCATTATCGAAAACGCCGCACCCAACGCGCGAACCAACGCGACCGCAAAGTTAATCGGCTTTCCATCGTAACGCACAACTCGCAAGTTGAGCACGATGCCCCCGACGGTCGTGCCGCGCCACGTCCACATACCGGCGAAATAGGCCAGCGCGACCAGAAAGCCCAGCGGCATGTGGCCGACCAACGCGCTGAGGATGCTCACGAGGATGATGTCGAGAAAGCCCGCGGCCATTCGCTCCCAGAAACTCGCTCGCGGAAGCGCCAGCGCTTCGGAGACCGCCGCTGGTACCGGCGACGACGCGCTTGGAGAAGGAATTGAAGCGCCTTCGCCCGGTGCCGCCAGCGATGATGGAGGCATGTTTACATTTTGCTCGGACCCGAGCGGCGCAGCGGTGGCGACATTCATTGGCGCGCCTAAACCGTTCGCCGGCGGCTGGAAGTTGGGGCGCTTGGGAGCTTCACGACGCACACCCGTGAAAACCGCCATCACCACGCCGCCCAATCCCCACAGCGCGGTGACGCCGAGCGTAATCAAGCCCAGCACCGGCACCATATAAAGCAGGGTGAGGATAATCGAACCGATCAGGAACGCCGCCACAGGTTTGAAGAATGCGTTCGTGCCGACGGCGCGGCCCACGGATTGGCCGAGGTATTCGAGGATCGCCACCTTGCCGATGACGGCTCCGAACATCAGCGCGGCCAGCAGGAAGGGGACGACGAACACGCCGATGCCTGTGGCAACGAGAATCAGCAAGACAACCGGCAGGAGCAATTTGGTAAGCAACCCCATCAGAAATGTGGTGGCGGGCCGGCGCGTCAATTCGCCGAGGCAGACTTCCACGGGTCGGGGCAGCGCCACGGCGACGAGCAGATAAAGGAGGAAGAAAGCACCTGCCACGACCCACACCCAGCCGACTTGAGGCGCCAGCGGGCGCAACTTAAAAACGCAGTGGATCAGCCAGCCCTTCAACGAGTGCAAAAACGGAATGGGCACTTCCTGAACTCCGCGCCCAGTTGTCGCACCTTCCGCGATGTCCACTCTGCCACCCACGGCGACGATCTCGCCGTCCACTTTCGCGCCTTCGGCGATGGTGACATTACCGCCCACGGAAACAACATCACCCCTCACGTGGCTTCCCGGTTCGAGTTTCAAGTCGCCCAGAACGGCGACCGCCGCGTCGCCGACTTCCCCGGCGACGGTGACGTCGCCGGCGACTGCGACTACCGCGTCCCGCACGTTTCCGCGCGCGACGGCGGAACCAAGGATGGCGACCACCGCCTCCGCCGTTTCCCCCGCCTTCAATTCCGCTTTCCCTCCGAAAGAGACGACGGCATCGCGGTGGCGGCCAGTCCGGCGTTTTGAACCCTTCTCGCCGGTTGTCACCTCATCGGCACCCGGCGCATTAGTCACAGATTTCTTTGTGTCAGCGTCGGCGTCTTGTGCGGCATCATCGGTTTTGGCCGGCGCGGCAGCGTCTTTCTGCGGAACAGGCTGATCGTCGTTTTGCGCGACGCCGCGCTGATGCGGGCAGAGAACAAAACCGCTTGCCAACAACGCGAGCAACAGAACTTGATTTTTTATTTTCATAAACGGTCTTTCTACCTTCGGGCCACAGCCAGCCGCACCCACACCGTGCCCAGCCCGAGGCACGCCGCGTAAGCCAAAGCAATCCCGACAATGCACCCGATCAGAACGGCCATCCCGAGTTGCCGCACCGCCAGCACGACGGCTTCAGCCAACACACCCAGCGTCTTGAAGACCGCACCCACGCTGGCGAGCCATCCGCCGACCTGGTGCGCTGGTGCCGTCGTGCTTGCTGCCTGAAACACTTCAACGACGCCAAAACAAATGCCCCCAAACACAACCAACAACGCTGTCAACGAAACCGCCTGCCACACCATCGGCCACGTCTGCCACGCGCGGCGATACCACGGCAGCGCGGCGCGTTGTTCGAGCGTGCGCATGATCCGCGACGCGAGCATGGCCGGCGCGGACAACTCCCCCAGTCCCTTCAGCTCGCGGTCAATG
>CAZNOE010000722.1:0-3668 GCA_964574525.1 uncultured Bifidobacteriaceae bacterium | reverse complement strand
CGGAACAAATCACGCCGATGGAATTATGGGACGTGCTCGGCAAATACGGCCAGCCGGTCGCGCTCATCAGTCATACTGGCGCGACCGGCATGGGCACCGATTGGGACAAATACGACCGCATTGACGGCACGCTGGAGAACACGGTGGAAATCTTTCAGGGCGCCCGCGTGAGCTATGAAGGCCGCGGCGCACCGCAGCCAACCGTCGGCCTGCGCGTTGGCCAGAAATACACCGCTGACACCGCGTCGAAGGCCGTGATTCCAGCGCCGCCGGCGGCGATTGGAGACTTCGGTGAGGAGCGCAACAACGGACTCTACCAGCACGCGCTTGCCCGTGGCCACAAGCTCGGCGTGTTCGCGAGCTCGGACCACATCTCCCAGCATACGTCGTTCGGCGGCGTCTATGTCGAGAACTTCACGCGCGAAGGAATTATCGAAGCCTTCAAGGCGCGGCGCAGCGTTGCCGCCACGGACAAAATCTTCGTCGAGTTCAGTTGCAACGGGCAGGCCATGGGTTCGGTGTTCGAGACTGGCGGGAAACCGGAACTTAAATTCTTCATCAACGGCACCGCGCCGCTCAAGCGCGTCACGCTCGTGCGCAACGAGACCGACCACAAAATTTGGGAGACGGGCGAACGCGAATTCGCGGGCGCGTTCACTGATGCCGCACCGCTGACCGGCGAGAATCGCTACTACCTCCGCGTCGAGCAAACCGACGGCAGCATGGCGTGGTCCTCGCCCGTGTGGGTAACGGTCAAAGCGATTGCGAGTCGCTGACTGGAGGTAAAACTGGTCGCGGGTGGGATGTGAGACGGACGGATGTTGCTCTACTCACTTTTCAGACGATACAACTTCTGCGCCTCAGTGATTGCGTTGGTCACGACATAATTGCTGCTTGAAACCACTGGCGGCGGTGGGTTGGAAACCCACACGGGAGACCCAGCCAGGTTGGTTGTGGACTGCAACGTGAAGCCCGTCCAATTGGTTGACCAAAAGAGCACCAAATTGGTGCCTTGGCGAATTACGGCCAGAACTGGAGGCGGCACTGTCACGGTCAGCGTCGCGTTGGAACTTGTTATACTGCCAGCAATGTTCGTGACCACGACGTTATACGTTCCGGCTGCACTTCCTTGCACGTTGTTAATCGTATAGGAAACGTTGGTCGCGCCGGAGACATTTACGCTGTTCTTGCGCCATTGATACATCAGCGGTGCTGTGCCGGCAGCACTGACGCCAAATGTTGCATTGGTGCCCAGCGTCACCGCCTGAGTCTGTGGCTGGATCGCAATGCTAGGCGGCACGTGCACGTTCAAGGTTGCGTTAGAGCTTACGACGCTGTCCGCAATGTTCGCTACCACCACTGAGTAAATTCCGGCGTCATTGGTCGTCACACTGAGAAGGTTTAATGTCGAGTTCGTTGCCCCGCCAATCACGATGCCGCCCTTACGCCACTGATAATTTAAAGGTGCAGTTCCGCTGGCGGTCACGCTGAATGTAACATTGCTACCCTGTATAACGGTCTTGTTGGTTGGTTGACTGGTAATCGCTGGCGGCACGAGCACGGTAAGCACCGCAACGGTACTGGTTACGCCACCGCCCGCGTTGGTCACCACCACTGAGTAATTGCCGGCGTTGTTCGTGGTCACGCTGGCTATGGTGTAGTTCGTACCAAGCGCTCCGCCTATGTTGCTGGCGTTTTTGCGCCACTGGTAGCTCAATGGCGGAGGTCCGGCGGCTGTGACACTGAAACTTCCACTCTGTCCCACGATCACCTCCTGACTCACGGGTTGGACGGATATCGTCGGCGGTGCGACAGGAGGATCGCTCAAGTCAGGAATGCCGTCGCCATCTGAATCATTGTTGTCGGTGATTTTCGAATGGAATATGCTGTAATCTACCCAAGAGGTGTAAGTGTTGCCGTCTGAAACGGCCCCCTTGCCAGAGTAGGTGTTGCCCGACCGTGTCATGTTAAAGCTACCGACTATGGACACTGGCATACCCGACTGGGTAATCACAAAGGTGTTAATTCGAATCGTATTTTGATCGAGCACATCGTACGTAATTGTGCCCGTATAGCTTGGTGATCCTCCAAATGACAAACCACTAACCGACATGCTTTTTGCATCGGTGTCGTAAGTAACAGTTCCAGATATTCCGGTCAGCGCAAAATTTCCGGTAACAGTTTGTCCGCCGCTAGTTGCCACGCTGTAACTCCCGAGATAAGAGCCTGATGACCTTGTTAAGCTCCCACTCAACGTATAGGTCCCGTTTACCCCATATACATTTTCCAAACCGCTTCCTGAAAACGACGCATTCCCTGAGCGGTTGACATCCAAAAAATCGGGTAAACCGTCAGCATTGGCATCTGTACTTGGCAGTGAAAGGGTCACAGAACCGTAACCGGGGTAACTGGGGAAAAGTGCATCGTAAATGTCGTAATCGCTCCGGTAAGTTGTCGACGAGGCACTGTCCGGTCTTGCCTCGCCACTGTATCCGTAACCCGATTGGTAAAGTGCCCATGTGTGAAGTCCGTCATAAGTGCTGAAATAATCCCGGTAGCCGTTGGGTGTCCCGCCATATCCCAAGGAGAAACTCAAATTATGATCAATGAAGTTGGCGATTCTAACCGCGGCGCTCGCCTGGTGAGAGTGAAATACAAGGACTGCGCCTGCGGTCGCCAAGATGCGTAGAATCAATGTTCTCACGGGAGAAAGCTGCAATACGGAGCCTCTTGCTCTAGAGCTTCGATAGTGTGGTAACTATCGTGGCATCACATGTCAACATCCATATTCGCTAATCCTATGGCGTGTCGGCAGAAAAACTACGCGATGCGATTTCTTCGGAGGTCGCACGACTTGTGCGAGAGGAGCGAATCAAGCGCAACCTCTCGCTGAATGCGTTGGCCGAGCGTTCTGGACTGTCCCGCCAAATGGTGAGCTACATCGAACAGGAGGCGCGGAATCCAAGTCTGGATACTTTGCTTCGGATTGCCGATGTTTTTCAGACTCCCCTCGACACAATCATTCGTCGCGCACGGATTGCCGCATTAAAGCGGCCGTCGAAGTAGATTAGTTTTCTATTTGTCGGTCCGACGAGACCCGACGCGTCGGGAGAGAACGTTAATTACGCGGTGAAGAGTCCCGACATGTCGGGACTGGGTTTCCTGGAATCCGTGCCGGAAGTGTCGGCGAAGTTGAAAGAACCGGAAACGAAAGAGCGGAAGTTTGAGGAGGTGGTGAAGTCGGCGGAACAGGCGGCGGTGTTGGTGTTGGTGTACTGAAGACTTTGACGCGGATTGCGCGAATTATCGCGAATGGAATTCAATTGGTGTGAATTCGTGAAATTCGCGTCAAAGAGTTCCTTCTTTGCTGCCAATCTCTCAAAACGTCGGCCCGAGTTGCCAGGGAGCGAATTCTTCGTCGCCCATGCCGGCCAGTTCGCTTTTGGTTTTCTCGCCGCTGGCCACGGCGATGATTTTTTCAAAGATGCGCATCCCCACCTGCTCCACGGTCTCCGTTCCGTCGAGGATTGTGCCGGCGTTGAGGTCCATGTCGTCTTTCATCCAGTCGTAGAGCCGCGTGTTGGTGGCCACCTTGATGCACGGCGCGGGCTTGCAACCGTAACGCTGCCGCGGCCCGTGGTGAACACACCGATGTTGCAGCCGCCCGC
>CAZNOE010000721.1:0-3674 GCA_964574525.1 uncultured Bifidobacteriaceae bacterium | reverse complement strand
GTCGCCCACACCCATGCCGTGCGTGAAGCGCTGGTATTTGTTGTTGGGGGAAATCGGATGAAATTTCCACGGCGCGGCAGGTTTCTTCCAATCCGGTTCGGCATACCCGTAGAAGCCCTTTGACGCACAAACCAGTTCCGGTTTCTTGTCCCCCGTGATGTCGGTGAACGTCGGTGATTCATTGTCAGTGACATCAAACACGACGTGCTTGATCCAATGGCCGTCGGCGCCTTTCGGATTTTCATACCACGCGGTGGCTTCACCCGGAAAACCGATGATCAGAATATCGTTCCATTGGTCCTTGTTGAAATCCTGGACGAACGCGAAAAAGTTGTCCGAGTATTTGTTCTCCACTCCGAGCGCGCCTTCAAAGCCCGGGATAGCTTCATCACTTCCCTTGGGGTTCTTGCGCATGAATGTCGCGGTGGCCGGGCAAAATTCATGCCTCTTCGCGAAATCCGGGCCTTCATACCAATACGGGCCGGAGATGATGTCCGCCTTGCCATCGCGATTGAGGTCGCCGAACGTCGCGCCTTCGCTCCAGAACTTGTCCGTGAGCTGGGTCTTCTTGAAGGTGTGAAGCGAATAATCCCTGGCGGACGAAACGAGGCTGCTTGCAAGGAACATCGCGAGGAAAACAAACACTTTGTTCATGGCCCATCTCTGGCAGAAACGGCAGGTGCGGTCAAGCGGGATGGTTGGGATTGTTCGAGATCCTCTTGCCGTGTTTGCGCTCGACGATTGTTTCAATTCCCAGCCAGGATGCTGGGGTGTGAAAGCCATTCGATTCATCGCCTCGTTGGTCTTGAGTCTGGCGCCAGTGGTGCGATCCGAAATCGTACGACCAACCGACGCCCCGCAACCGTTGTCGCCCGCCGAGAGCGCGAAGCTCGCGAAACTCCCGCCCGGCTTCCGGCTTGAACTTATTGCCAGCGAGCCGCTCGTGCGCGAGCCATCGGGGGTCTGTTGGGACGAACACGGCCGGCTCTTTGTCTGCGAACTCCACGGTTACAATCTCGAAGGCCAGTTCGACATCGCGGAACTCAACAAGACCGGGCAGCTCGACCGCGAGGTTCGACGTATCCAGGCGAACGACCGCGCCAAAGAATCCGCCAAGGCTGGCACTTACGGGACCGTCAAGCTGCTGACCGATATCAATGGCGATGGGGTGATGGACACCGCGGAAGTTTTCGCCGACCACCTGCCGCCCGCTTACGGCATTTGCCCCGCGCACGGTGGCATTATCGTCGCCTGCGCACCGGACATTTATTTCCTCGCGGATCGCGATGGTGACGGCCAGGCAGAAGTGCGTGAGAAACTATTCACCGGTTTTGCCACCGGCGCGCTCGAACGCGGCATCAATCAGCCGCAGTGGGGATTGGACGATTGGATTTACTTCGGCAAGGGTCACGGCGGCGGCACCATCACGGGGCCGCATCTGGCGACGCCAGTCCGGTTGGCGAACACAGATTTCCGCATCAAGGCGGATGGTTCGGCCATCGAATCCATCACCGGCAGCACGCACACCTTCGGCCACGCTTTCACGGAAGAGGGGGAGCGGTTCATTTCCACAACCTCGGTGCCCGGCTTGTTCGTAACGCCGTTGCCTTGGCGTTACCTCGCGCGCAATCCCGATGCCGCCGCGCCGCGCACCGAACAACCGGCCGGCGATTATACGCGCGTCTTTCCGCTGGCAGCACCACATCCCTGGCGCACGAAGCGCGCGCAAGATCCAGGCTTCTTCAAGTATTATCGCGATCGTTACGGCGCGGGCGACTCCGACCCGGGCGGATGGTTCACCAGCGCTTGCGGACCGCTCGTCTATCAGGACGTGGCGTTGCCGGCGGATTGCCGCGGCGCTTACTTCGTGTGCGAGCCGGCGCAAAACCTGATCCACCGCGCCGTCATCGAACGCGATGGTGCGGGGCTCCGGCTGCGCCGCGCGCCCGGTGAGGAGGCGGGCGAATTCCTAGCGTCGCGCGATCCGTGGTTTCATCCCATCCATCTCGCGCACGGCCCGGAGGGCGCCATCTATATCGTGGATATGTATCGCGAAATCATTGAGGACTACTCCGCCATCCCGCGCTATCTGCAACAGCAATACGGCCTGACCAACGGCATCAGCCACGGCCGCCTCTGGCGGCTCACGCATGACAGCGCCCCGCGCGCGCCGTCCGCCGACATGAGCAAGCTCAGCGCGTCTGATCTCGTGAAGGAAACCGGCAGCCCGCGCTTCTGGCGTCGCCAAACCGTGCGCCGTCTGCTGACGGAACGAAATGCGCAGAGCGCCGCGCCAGCATTGTCGCAACTCGCGCGTGAAGCCAGGGAAACTTCAGCGGTGTTGAATGCGCTTTACACTCTCGACGCACTTGGCGCCATGAAACCCGACGACGCAGCCGCGGCGCTCAAGCATTCGGACGCAGCGGTTCGCCGGCATGGACTGCGTTTCGCCGAACGCTGGCTGGACGCGCAACCCGCGCTGCTGGAGACCGCGCTGCAACTGGCAAACGATCACGAGGCTTCGCTGCTCCTGCAAACCGCCCTGACTCTCGGCGAGAGCACCAATGCACGTGTGTTGCCGGTGCTCGCCGCGCTGGCCCGTTCACACGGCGACTTCAAGTGGATGCCCAACGCCATATTGAGTTCATTGCACAATCGTGGAGGGCTGATGGTGGACGAACTCCTGAATGCTCCCGAGCGCATCGGGTCCGCAAAAGCATTGCTCGAACCGCTGTGCACCGCGATTGCCGCGCGTCACGATGAGCGCGAACTGGCGCAAACTATTTCGCGAATCGCTATGGCCAACGACGGCGGCTTGCAAATGGTCTGTCTGCGCGGCCTACAAAGCGGTTTGAAAGGTGCGCGCGCGATTGCTCTCGCGCTGGATGGTCGCGCTGCTCTGAATCAACTGCTGGCCAGCGAAGACAGCGACATTCGCCGCTTGGCTACGGCCATCACGGGTTCGCTCGCAACCGATCCCGCCACCCAAGAAGTTCTGCTTGCCAAAGCGACGCGCGAAATTGGCGACGTGAAGCTTCCCGCCGAAACACGCCTCGCCGCTGTCGCCCAATTGTCTGCCTCCGACAATGCCGATGCCACCTCCGCGTTGCTCGCCGCCTGGCCGGCCAACACGCCCAAGGTGCGCGATGCCATTCTCGACGCGGTCTTTTCCCGGCGCGGCCGTCTGCCCGCTCTGCTCGAATCGCTCGAACGGAAAATCATTCCGCCCGCCGCACTCACGGCGTTTCAGCGCGTCACACTTTTGGAGAACGACCAGCCCGCGATCCGCGAACGCGCCGCGCGGCTGCTCACGAAATCCGGCGGTGCGAGCGATGATACGTTCCGCCGCTTTGCCGCGGCGCTGGCCGGCGAACGCGACAAGGTGCATGGCGAACGCGTCTTCCGGGACAATTGCGCAACGTGTCATCAAGCGCGCGGAATTGGCTTCGCGGTCGGGCCGGACCTCGGCGCAGAGTTTCAACGCGCCGAAGAGGCGATCCTGAAGGACGTGCTCGCTCCCAACGACACGATCTCCGCCGGCTTTCCCACTTATGTTGTGGAAACAGTCGCGGGCCAGACGTTCAACGGCATTCTCTCTTCCGAGTCGGCGACGAGTGTGACCTTGCGGATGCCGGCCGGTTTGGAACAAGTCATCCTGCGCAAGGACATCGCGC
>CAZNOE010000720.1:0-3675 GCA_964574525.1 uncultured Bifidobacteriaceae bacterium | reverse complement strand
GCCCATGCCGCCTTCGACCCGGACCCACATCTGGGGATAATCTGTGGACAACCGCCAACCAGCGCTTTCCACAGCCTACTACTACCTACAACAACCTTTTTCGTTTAAGTGAAGATGTAAGTATGTCCGCTCGCCCCTGGCTCATGTCGACCCTCCGAGGTTCATCGCTTCATGGCATCGAAGGGGAATTATATACTTGGCTCCCTCTTGGGAAACGGGTAGTTATCTACTACCGTTTGCGAGGGCATCATGAGCCGTCCAACCATCAGCGCCTACCAGCTTTTGCAGCTCTATCCGGACGCGGAGTCCGCTCGGCTCTACATCGAGGGGCGACGCTGGCCCACAGGAGTGATTTGCCCAGCGTGCCAGGAACCCGAGCGAATCACCACACGGAAGGACGGCTTCTACCGCTGCAACGCCTGCAAGGCGGACTTCACGGTGCGGACGGGGACAATCTTCGAGCGGTCGCATGTCCCGCTGCACAAGTGGATTTACGCCATGTACCTGCTCATGACGGCCCGGAAGGGTATCTCTAGCCTCCAGTTGGGCAAGGAGATCGGCGTCACGCAAAAAACGGCTTGGTATCTGCTCCATCGCATCCGTGATGCGTGCGGCAATGACCTGACTGTGCTTCGCGGCATCGTCGAGATTGACGAAACGTACATCGGCGGAAAGGAAAAGAACAAGCACGCGCACAAGAAGCTCCGGGCCGGGCGCACCAGGGCAAAGCCGGTTGCCGATGCGGGTAAGAACAGCCTTCACGCGGCGGTTCATGAACACGTCGAAACAGGTTCGATGCTCCATACCGATGAACACGCGCGCTACCAGGGACGCGGCGGCATCTTCTACGGCCACGAGGCGATCAATCACTCGGCGGGCGAATATGTCCGGGACGGCGTGACCGCGAACGGCATCGAGAGCGTTTGGGCGGTGATGAAGCGCGGCCTTCACGGCGTGTATCACCACGCCAGCGAGAAGCATCCTGCCCGCTACGTGAACGAGTTCACGTTCCGTTTGAATGACGGCGACGTGAAGCGACACACGATGGAGCGCCTTGCCAGCCTCATCACGGTGTCCTTGGGCCCGCACATCACATACAAAGAATTGACGGCATGAAGGCTGGATTGCCGGCGCTGGACGCCATCACTGATACGGTACTTGCCTATGGTCCTCTCCGAAAACGCCGCAAGACCAAGAAGGCGAAGAAAAAAGCTCGCGGCAAAAAACTTACGGGAAAGAAACAGTGACGGGCGCGCCTACCGCCGCCTTTTTAGTCCAATGCCTCGAAGCTATTGGCTGCAAGACCATTCACTTAGAAGATAGCTAGGGGGAAGTTCGGTATGGAAGGCAGAGGAATCGGCGAAGCCATCATTGACCGCGCCGAATTGTCGAGTGCCGCCAAACACCGACCCTCGAAAACTTTCCGCGTCCTAGATGCCTTCGCTGGCGCTGGCGGCTTTAGCCTTGGCTTCGAGCAAGCTGGCTGCAAGATTGTCGGCGCTGTTGAACTCGATTCTTGGGCCTCGGAAACTTTCCGAGCGAACCATCCGAAAGCTACGGTTTTTCAGCGTGATATACAAAATCTTAAGGACGACGAGCTGACCGATGCTTTCGGCAAGAGCCGACCGTCCATCCTCATCGGCGGCCCACCATGTCAGGGCTTTTCGGTGTGTGTCAGGGAGAATGGCGATCCCCACGACCCACGTAATTCTCTGTTCCGAGAATTTGTCCGGCTCGCGCGGCTTTTCGAGCCGGAAGTTGTCGTTATGGAAAACGTCCCAAACATCGTGAAGGCTCGCACACGTTCCAATCAGTTTGTCGCGAACATCATCCAGAGTGAGCTGAAAGCGCTCGGCTACTATGTTTACTCCAATATCTTGGAAGCCGTGAATTTTGGGGTACCACAAATTCGGAAGCGCTTCTTTGTGTTGGGCTCCAAGAAACCGCTTGAGTGCCCCTTCCCAGTTGCCACCCACACATGGGAAGGCCAAGCGGATGCGACGCCAGATTTGTTCCCAGGAACTGGCCGGCGCTGCCCCACGCTCTGGGAGGCTATATCCGATCTTCCCCAGCTTGACGCTGGTGAGGGCGACGATGCTTTAGACTACGACAAAAATCCAGAAAACGAATACCAGTGGGCGATGAGAAACGGCGCGCGTGTGCTCCGGAACCATACCGCCATGAGACACGGGAAACGAATGGTCGAGCGATTTCGGGCGATGGGATGGGGAGTCCCTGTCTCCGAGCTGCCAGAGCATCTTCGCCCTCGGAAAAGGAACTCAAACGAGGTCGCAGATTTCGTCTATGACCAGAACAATCGGCGCCTATTCCCGCACCGGCCATGCCACACACTTCCGGCCTCATTCTATGCCAATTTCGTGCATCCCTATTGCCACCGCAATTTTACCCCGAGAGAAGGCGCGCGGATTCAATCGTTCCCCGATACGTTTATCTTCAAGGGAAAGCCGACCGTGTGCAGCCATAAACTTCTTGCCCGCGAAGGCCGGGTTGATGAGCTGCACCTGTGCCAGTACAGCCAGATCGGAAACGCTGTGCCGCCGCTGATGGCGAAAGCGATAGCCGATAACCTGCTAGGCCAACTCTAATGTATGTCCACGGCGCGAACCTCGCGCAAAAAGAACAGGGCGAGAAGAAATACGCCGATAGAGAGGCGCGTGCTTTTCTCGGCGAAATTCGGGCAAAATATGACGGGTGGAAAGCCGACAACGAGAAGGTGAAGGGGCCACTACAGACTGAAACCATAAACGACGAAAAAATTATTGTCCAGCGCGTTGAGTTTCTGAATGTCTATAAAGATTTCATCGATCAGCAAAAATACGCAGAGAAGTTTGATTCCAGATCCAATCTCCATTCCTCGGTGCTTGAGGAATTTATGTACTACCTGTTCCGCGACCTAGTTGCCGAATTTTCAAGGTCCGCCTTGATTGGGAAATCTCACACCTTCAAGGACATATTTTCATGCCTAGCACTTTTGGGGAAATGCTAACGCAGCCCCATGCCATGATTGAGCGTAAGGACCATGATTTCGCAATCGGCGTTAAGATACTGGCGTCACTCCGATGCGAGGGCACCCCTAAAGCCGAAACCGAAGAAAACGTATGGGACATTCCAGCCGTCGCCATCGAATGTAAAACCTATCTGGACAAGACCATGTTGCAGGATGCGTCAACCGCAGCAGAGCAACTGAAGACCCGCAATCCGAATGCACTTTACATCGTAGTTGCCGAATGGCTCAAACTCACGGAATCGGTGAATCTGAGAAAATACAAAATCGACCAAATCTATGTGCTGAGAAAGCAGAAGAACACTGACCGGGAATTTCGCTACCTGGAGGGTTACAAGAAAAACCCTATCTACCCCGATGCGGTCACCCACCTCTTTACCGCCGTACGAACCTTTCTTAAATCGCCTTGGCAGGGGGGCATAGAGTTCGGCCTTGAGCGAGGGTTCTTGATCTAGGTGAGACTACTACTTCAAAATATTTTGAGAAAGGCAGTTAAATATATAATTCCCCATCGAAGGGACCGTTTCTCGACACGTTGGCGGGCAATCTACGGTCCCCGCCGCCGATCTGGCTCATGCGCCAGGCCGGGCGCTACCTGCCGGAGTACCGTGAGATCAGGACGAGGGTCGGTGGCTTCCTCGAGCTCTGCT
>CAZNOE010000719.1:1616-3677 GCA_964574525.1 uncultured Bifidobacteriaceae bacterium | reverse complement strand
AACACACGCGGCTCACGATGAAATTCCAGGGCCTCGATGCGCGGCTGACCAATGTATCCGGGAAAGTGATCGAGGGGATTCTGGCGTGAGCGGCTCGCCTTCTCGCGTGCTGGCTGGAATAGCGCCATCTGGCTCTCTGAGTCGCGGCTTGCATCCTGGTAACAACGTTTTATTGTTGCGGCATGGTCATACTTCGATTCGACTCTGAGGACGAGGAACGCCAGGCACTGGGCTGGCTGGCCGGTCGGTTTTCCTTCAAAACCTGGGACAATGGCGACTTGATGGTGCATGAAACCGTCTTGCCGTATTTAGCCCGCGAAGGCATTTCGTTCAGAGTTCACGGGCAAGCGACCTATGAGCATTTCCGGCCGGCGATTCGAGATTCTGCTTCCGCTTCGGTTTAACGATGGCAGTCCGGTGCCGGATGGCCTCGTTGCCGACGCGCTGGTTGAACTTCGTCGCAAATTTGGCGCTGTCTCCTCGGAAACCCAAAGAATAGAAGGCCAGTGGCAGCACGCCGGACAAGTGTACCGTGACGAATTGATGCGCGCCTTCGTGGATGTCGCCGACACGCAGCAGAACCGGGATTTCTTCCTTCATTTCGAGAACGAATACGAAACCAGTTCCGACAAGTTTCGATCTGGATGACCAGTCACCCCATTGACATTGAATGAGCGGGATTACGCCAACGCTCGCCATGAATCGCCGAGCCTTTCTCGGCCGCTCCGGCCTCGGCTTGATGGCGCTGGGGAGCTTGTTGAACCCGAGCCTCTTGCGCGGCGCCGTTTCCTCCTCGCCAAGCTGGACCGGCGTGGTGAATCCGCTTCACCATCCGCCACGCGCCAAACGGATCATCTTCCTTTATATGGCTGGCGGGCCGTCGCACCTGGAGACGTTCGATAACAAACCGCAGCTTGCCAAACTGCACGGGCAGCCGATGCCCGAGTCGTTCACGAAAGGCCAGCAGATTGCTCAACTGCAAAATCAGGAGCTGGCTTGTTTTGCGCCGCAGTTTGCCTTTTCCCGGCGCGGTCGGTCGGGCCAGGAAATCAGCGAGTTGTTTCCGCACATCGGCACGGTGGCCGACGATCTCTGCATTATCCGCTCGATGGTCACCGACGCCATCAATCACGATCCGGCGCACACCCTCATGAATACCGGCACAACGATTTCCGGCCGGCCTTCGATGGGTTCGTGGGTCGTGTATGGCCTCGGCAGCGAGAGCGAGGATCTTCCTGGATTTGTCGTGCTGACTTCCACGGAAGGCCGCAGCCCGCAGCCCATCGCGACGCGCATGTGGCACAGCGGTTTTCTGCCCGGACAATTTCAGGGCGTGCCCCTTCGTTCCAAAGGCGATCCGGTCCATTATCTGAACCGCCCGCCGGGCGTCAGCACCGGCTTGCAACACGATGTAGTCGCGACCGTGCAATCGCTGAATCGTTCGCAGCAGAACATCGTGGACGATCCGGAGATTGCCACGCGCATCGCGCAATACGAGATGGCGTTCCGGATGCAGACTTCCGTTCCTGGTTTGATGGATGTTGCCAACGAGCCGAAATCCATCCTCGACCTCTATGGTTGCCAGCCCGGCGATGGCACGTTCGCTTCCAACTGCCTCCTCGCGCGCCGCTTGGCCGAGCGCGGCGTGCGGTTCATCCAGCTTTACCACCGCGATTGGGACCATCACAACGACCTCGTCAAATTCATCCGCCAAAACGCCGCCAACGTGGACCGCGCCACCGCGGCGCTCATCCAGGACCTGAAACAACGGGGCATGCTCGACGATACGATCATCATTTGGGGTGGCGAATTCGGCCGCACGCCGATGGCGCAGAAAGACAAAGGCGGCCCTGGTCGCGATCATCACATGAAAGGCTTTTCGATGTTCCTGTGCGGCGGTGGCCTCAAGCGTGGATTCACTTACGGAGCGACGGACGAACTCGGCTACAACGCAGTCGAAAACATTGTCCACGTGCACGACCTCCACGCCACGCTCTTACACCTACTCGGCATTGACCACAAACGGCTCACCGTAAAGTTCCAGGGCCTGGACATGCGCCT
>CAZNOE010000719.1:0-1516 GCA_964574525.1 uncultured Bifidobacteriaceae bacterium | reverse complement strand
GCAATTGGTCCTTGAAGTGTTTGAGGACTTGCAACCCTCTCGGTTGAGCGAAGCTGCGCTCGTTGCGATTCACGATTTCCGGCATTTTCCGATTGGAAATCTGCCTGACTCAATGTGTAATCACCCCCATCCGCTTTATGAAAACTACGACCATACTTCTCGCGTCAGTTCTTTTCGTCACACAGCTTCACGCCCAAGATGCCGGCGCTGCAAAGTCTGATGCGCTCCGCACCAATGCCCCGCCACGACGCGACTCCGCGCTCGTGTCGCCGGAGGTTCATCCCGACCGCACGGTGACATTCCGCCTGCGCGCGCCCAACGCGAAGGAGGTCAAGGTCGCCGGCGAATGGCCTGGCGGCGCGACGGCGCTGACGAAGGATGACAGCGGTGTCTGGAGCGCAAAGGTTGGTCCGCTCGAACCGGACATCTACGGCTACAACTTCACCGTTGACGGACTGGCCATTGTTGATCCGGGCAACCCGTGGGTAAAGCCCATGCGCGCCGCACGCACGAGCGGCGTGGAGGTTCCCGGCGATCCGCCGCGGCTATGGGAATTTCAATCCGTTCCGCAAGGCACGGTCCACGAGCACACGTACTTTTCCAAATCGCTGGGCGCGAAACGCCGCCTGCACGTTTACACGCCACCTGGCTACGAAAAAAGTTCTGCGGGCTTTCCGGTGCTCTATCTGTTTCACGGCTCGGGCGACAACGACGCCACGTGGACTTCGTTTGGACGCGCGCAACTCATCGCGGACAACCTGCTGGCGCAACAGAAAACCAAACCGATGATCATCGTCATGACCGACGGCCACGCCTTCACCGGAAATCCGACGCAAGTCAGCACCAACTTGATTTCGCGCAACGTCGAAGCCTTTGGCGAAGACCTGCTCAAGGATGTGATTCCGCTCATCGAGTCAACCTACCGGGTGAAGGCGAATCGTGAGAATCGCGCGATCATTGGTTTGTCCATGGGCGGCGGGCAATCGCTCGGTGTCGGATTGAGACACCGCGAACTTTTTGCGTGGGTCGGCGGCATGAGTTCTTATCTGCCGAACCCGGAGAAGCTCGTTGCCGAAGCTTTTCCTGAATCGAAGAGCGACTTGAAACTGCTTTGGTTCGCCTGCGGCAAGGACGACCGCCTGGTGGAGAACGCCCGCCAGCTTTCCGCCGCGTTGAAGGAGAAGAACATCCCGCACGAATTCAAGGAAACAGCCGGCAACCATAGCTGGCCCGTTTGGCGACGGTATCTCGGTGAATTTCTTCCGCTCCTCTTCTCCGGGACGAAAGCGACCGACGGCCGATGATGGGTTCTTGGTTTCACCGTCCGGCGGCATCACGGGACCGTATTGCTGCCAGGTGATCGCCGACCGCCTCCGCGCGAATGCCAAGCAATGGGAAAAGAAGAACAGACTTAACCGTCGCCACGACCGCGGATGATTTGGCGCTGTTGCAGGCGGCGAATGTCGTGGTGCGATCAAAAGGAGACAGGACTGTGCGATCAAAAGGAGAATAATGT
>CAZNOE010000718.1:0-3679 GCA_964574525.1 uncultured Bifidobacteriaceae bacterium | reverse complement strand
GCCGCTGGACGCACGTTGCTTACACCTACGGGATCGAGAACGGGACCAACGGTGTACGGGCCTGTTACGCGGACGGTGTTTTCGCGAACAGCGAAGTCAGCACGAATCTGGCGCTGATTAACACTTACACCTACGACCCGCTGGATCCTCTGAACGCCCCGCCGAACAACTTTGGACGCACGCTCCCGTTCCGGGTAGGTGCTCAAAGCGCGGCCGACGGCACTTTCGACGCTGCTAACTCGCGTCCAACCATGACTATCGCCAGGATCAAAGCCTACGATGTGGCGCTGACTGCCGCGCAAATTGCCGCGGATTACAACGCGGAACGCGGGGCATTCCCCGGCGCACCCCGGATCACCAATGTGCAGGTCAATCCGGCCAATGGCTTCGTGTCGTTTGACTGGGTGCCCGCGCCCGGCAGAACTTACGAGGTCCAGCGCAACTCCAACGTGACGAATCCGAACGGCTGGTCAAGCATTGCCACCGGCGTCGGCTCGGGTAGCTTCACCAACGATCCGGCGGGCGCGCCCATCAACTTCTACCGGCTGCGGCTTGAGTAACCGCAAGTCGCGCGCAATCTGTCCTCGAACGACCGCAATTCCCGAGAGGGATTGCGGTCGATTCTTGTTCGTCCAGCGATTCCTTACACGGAGCAATTCCCGATAAAAGCTTTTTCAGAGTGCATGTTCCCGATTTGTTCGCAATACTAGGCGGGCGATGGCCATTGGATGAAGTAACAGTATGAAGATTTCTTCAATCGTTGTACTTGGCGCCGGCAGCGCGGGTTTCATGGCCGCGCTAACGCTCAAACTCAAACTGCCGCAGCTTCACGTTCGCGTTGTGCGCAGCCCGAACATCCCGATCATTGGAGTCGGCGAGGCAACGACTGTGGTGCTCCCGCGGCATTTCTTTGAGTACCTGAAGATGAAGCCGCGCGATTTTTACCTGGAAGCCAGACCGACTTGGAAAATGGGTATTCGGTTTCTGTGGGGTCCGCGCAAGGAATTCGTTTACACCTTCTCGTACGAGTTCGAGAAACGCCTCCCGCAATGCGCAAAGAATAACGGGTTCTATTACTCGGACGAATCGCCGTGGCTGGGCCGGGCTTCCGCGTTCATGTTGCACAACAAGGTTTTTCCACGCAAACCCGACGGCATGCCGCAGTTTCACAACAATCACGCATTCCACATCGAAAATGTCACCTATGTTGGCTGGCTGGAAAATCGTTGCCGCGAGGCTGGCGTGGTGGTCAGCGACGCCACGGTCAAGGCCGAGACAGGCGGCGAAGGAATCGCCGCGCTTGTCACGGAAAACGGTGAGCGAATCACCGGCGAGCTGTACCTGGACGCGTCCGGATTCCGCTCTGAATTACTCGGTCAGGCGCTCAAGGAACCGTTCCGCAGCTATGCGGACACGTTGTTCTCGGACCGCGCCGTCATTGGCGGTTGGAACCGCGCCCGGGGCGAAATGATTCTGCCGTACACCGTGGCCGAGACGATGGATGCCGGTTGGTGCTGGCAGATTGATCACGAACAAGTGATCCATCGCGGCTACGTATATGGCTCGGCGTTTATCAGCGACGAGGCGGCGCGTGAGGAGTTCCTCCGCAAGAATCCCAAAGTCAATCCAGCCGAGACGCGCCTGGTCAAGTTCCGCTCGGGCCGCTACGAACGCAGTTGGGTGAAGAATGTGGTCGGCATCGGGAACGCCGCGGGTTTCGTCGAACCGTTGGAATCCACGGCGCTGCAAGTGATCTGTGTGGAGTGCAGTTCTCTGACCGACGCGCTGCTCGACTGTCTTTGCGAGCCGACGCCGACACTGGTTAAACTCTACAACCGTTATAACGGCGAACAATGGGACGACATCCGCAATTTTCTGGCCGTCCACTACAAGTTCAACACGCGGTATGACACGCCGTTCTGGCAGGCAGTCCGGGCGGACGCGAAGCTGCACGGCGCCGGGGAGATTGTGGAATGGTATCAGGAGAACGGCCCGAGCGTCCTGGCCGGCGTTGAACTGGTTCACCCCTCCAATTCTTTCCGCATGGACGGCTTTCTGGCGCTGCTCGTGGGGCAGCGCGTTCCTTACGAAAAGACCTATGAGCCGACGGCGGTTGAACAGAAGTTCTGGGTGCAGTATCGGCAAGGACTTGCGGCGGAAGCCCAACGCGGGATGAACTCGGAAGAGGCGCTGCGCGCCCTCCGCTCCCTTGGACTTCAGTGGGCTTAAATCTTGAGTCGGAAACAATTCCATCTGGGCTGCCCAAGGGTGCATTTCGCGTATGGTTTTGTGGATTCGCAGTATGGGCGATGCACCATAAGCTGTATAGTTATCCTGTGTTCCACCGAGAATTGCTCATTGCCTGGCGTGAGGCATTTCGGCGGCACACGCCATGCGGCGAAGACGAATGCATGACGGCTTGAAAAGATATGAATGCATCCACCGACTCAGAGACGCCTAAGTGGCGACACAAGCGCTCGTTGGCGTTTACGTTGATCGAATTGCTGGTGGTCATCGCCATCATTGCCATCCTCGCCGCCATGCTGTTGCCCGCGCTGAGCAAGGCCAAGGATCGGGCTATGCGCACACAATGTTTGAACAACCTCAAGCAGGCGTTCATAGGATTGCGGATGTATGCTGACGATTTCAATGACCGCCAGCCGACGTTTGCGGCCGGTATTGTCGGGAATTGGGTCTGGGATTTGCCGTGGAACGCCGGCCCCTATTTTCTATCGGGCACGACACAATACAGAATCATGTTTTGTCCGGGCACGAGATTCTCAGATACTGAAAATCGCGATCAGTGGAATTATGCGGACCCGACGTTTCGGGTGGTGGGTTACGCGCTGACATTGCCCACCACGCCCGCGCTCATCCAATCCAATCGCAACGAAAAACTGTCGGTGGTGAAGCCGATTCAGGTTGGCTTTAACACCTTCGTCACGCCGACGCTAACCGACCGAGCCGTCATGGCTGATGCCACGATATCCGACTTTAATCAAATCAACACCGCGATGCGTGACAGCCCCACCTACCGGTGGAAGGGGATTCAAGGCGGTTTCTACAAGCAGCACCTCAGTCCCCATTTGGGGAACAATGGCCGTCCGGTCGGGGGTAACCTCTTGATGATGGACGGTCACGTCGAATGGCACCGGTTCCGGGATTTCGTCTGTCGAACGGATGGGGGAGGGAGTCCGGGCTTCTGGTGGTGAATCTTTGAACCGCAAGCCGGGGCTAAACCCGTTCCCATTTGTCCGGCCCCGCGTCGGGTTTCTCCAGCCCGTGGCTTCCCGACAACTTGAACGGCGCCAAGGTGCTAATTCGTCTTGGGAATCTGCGCCTGAATCTTGCCCACCAGCTGTTGCTGTTCCGCGGTCAGCTTGTAACCCTTCAGCACGTCGAGTGTCTTCTGGGCCTGCACAAAATCCTTGCTGGCAATCAGGCTGTTCACTCGGTCGCAGGTTCTTTGGAACACCGCAGCCTGGGCTTCGGGTTGCGTTATGGGATCGGGCGCAGGAGCATCGGATGACTTGCCGCAACCACCGAACAGGCCGGCGCAAACGGCGACGGTCACCGGGAGGATTCGCGTTTTCATTTTCTTATCAACGGGCGATGGTTTGGCCGCCCTGAATGCCGCATGTTGCACCCAGATCGTCTCGGGCTTCAATCACAATCGCCT
>CAZNOE010000717.1:0-3682 GCA_964574525.1 uncultured Bifidobacteriaceae bacterium | reverse complement strand
CGGGGCGCACGCGCTGGCCGTGGGCGAGCGCCCTGGGGGTGGCGGCGTGTGCAGCGGGGTGGAGAGCCCCGGCGGACGGGCTCCCGAGTCGGTGGACACCTCTATGGCCGGATTTGCCGCAGGGTGGCCCCACCGCCCCGGGGGCCGCACGGCGAGCCCGGCGGCCTTGAGGTAGGCGCTGGCGGTCTCGCGCCGCACGCCCGTCGCCTGCTGGATCCGCCGAAGCGTCCAGCCCAGCCGCCCAAGTGCCAGAACGTCCTGTCGTTTGTCGTCGCTCAAGATGTTGGTCATGCTGGCGAGAGGGACCACAGCCCCTCCCGCCGCGTCAACGTCTTGAGCGCCTACTCCCTATGGCCGGTTTTGAGGTGTCGACCTATGGCCGGTTTTGGGTGTCGACCGAGGTGCAATGGAGAAAAGGGTTGAGCGAGGGGCCAAACGCGGTGCCGGCAGTGCCGGGCGCACGGCAGGTGGAGGGCCAGTATGCGGCTCGTTACGCCATAAGACAACGAAGAGCTCCTGCGACCCGAATCCCTTGGCAAGGGCCCGGCTACCAAGAGCATGGAACCTCGGGCTAAGGGAAGGGGCCATCTCACAGTTAGCCTTAAACTCGACTGTGCACCAGACGAAACCTGGATCAACGACAGGCTCGATGCGTGCCGCGGTGTGTACCGCACTGCCGAAATAATCCTCGCGCTCAAGGAGTGGGTTCTGTAAGCAGTGAAGTTCCCCCGTGTGTAGGGCGATTCTGGGTAATAGGGCGCGATCAGTACCTGGACTATCCTTTCGAAAGAAATCTCGGATCGCCAGTGCGCAGTTAGCCGCGTCGATGCAGCTACTGAAAATGGAGAAGACCGAGTCACCCCAAGTGTTGTAAGACGTTGCCCGATGATTTCTCAGGAGTTCCCTGATCTCGGGAAGGTATCTCTGCACATAGGCAAGCCAGTCTTCATCTCGGGCTCGGCTCCAGCCGTGCAGATCGAGGAACATCAGCGCGCCCAGTTGGGTTGCCATAGTTCATCTCCCGGGTACAGTTCGAGACCAGGGGCCGCGAGCTGTGCGGATCCAGGATTCCTCTCACACCCGGTCACCCTATACCTCTTTTTCCCTCCGCTGGACTTCGCCTACGCTCCCTGCTGCGCGATAGCGGGGGCGCATAGGACGGACCCACGCCGCTCCCTCGGCTCCCTCGCCGCGCGAGGCGGGTGGGCGACACGCGGCCTCCCCTGCGGGCCCCGGCCTAACACCCGGGAGCGCCCGCGTCACCTGGGCGAAGAGCGTAGATAACATAAAGCCTGTTCTCGGTCATGGCCCCCCGCGGCCCAGGCTCTTGCGTTGGCACAGCGCGCTCGCCAGAGTTCAGACACAAGTGTAGTCCTGTGGCTTCATCCCATTACGGAGAGGTACCGACTGAATACGTGTACGATTGACCGGTCACAAGACTTCCCTTCATCCTCACCAAGATGTCTGCGCTTGGCGGGACGTCGATGTCCACACGCACCGTGTCGCCAGGCGGCACGTCGACCAAGGTGTCGAGAGGTTTTCCCGCTGACCGCTGGAGCACGCTCACGTCATGCCCCGAGCCCGTGCATGTGTTTCCAATCCGGACTCGCACGGGTACGCTTGTCCCTCGGAGGTTCTTGTAGATAAGATTTTGCTGGTCATCGCACGGAAACTTGCCTGTCACGTCTTCAGCTTGGGCGCCGACTACTGACACGAACACCAGAGATACTCCTATCAAAGAAAACACGTAGCCCATCGTCTTCTCCCTTTTCGCAATCAACAGGTTCTTTGACGATGCACCATGCTTGACCGAGACAGCGACCGCTTCTCGCGCGGCACCAGCGGTCGTGGGCACTATCAAGCTACGTTGCGCCTAACCTCCTGGATCTATCTTCCTGGCAATCTGCTGGGCATTCTCAGTGCCAAACAATTGTGATATCGCCCGACGACATAATGCCATCGCGGTCGACAACGAACCGTTTTCCCTGGAGACTTAGCTCGTATCCTTTTCGGATCTGATCCCCAAATTCCACCTTCCCACTATTGGTAAAAGCGACCTCGAAATCACCTCGACCTAAACTTGTATCTCCAAGCGAAAACTCCACGTCCCGACAAAAGGAACCGATATTCTCCAGGTCGCCGCAAACTTGCACTGGCATCTTGCCAAGGCCTGACACTTGAATCTTGTACTGGATGCGTCCACTCCCTACATCTGTTACCTGCGCCAACCCTGTTACTGTTCCGGTCGCCCGCCCGTGCGTCAGAATATACGTTCCGAAACCGCCGCCAACGCACGGTACAACATGTCCATGAAGTGGCACATCGACTCTGAAATCGTAGTCGACCCACATCATCAGCGTGCCCGACGGCTGCCACGCCGCCTGCAGCGATGTCACCTGCAATTGACCGGTGACACCCCGACCCGGCCAAATCTCAACGAACCAGTGCCCATTCGGTAAAGGACCGCAGCCAAACTCTTGACGTTCGAGATATCCGAAGGCGTTTACCGATGCAAGCGTCACGAGTCGTTGTGAAGGCGGGAGACCACTGACCTTCTCGAACACCTGCCGGAATGTATCCCCATAAAGTCGAACCTCATACGCGTAACCCGTTACAAGAATCGGTTGGACTTGTGGCTCAATAAGCCTTCGAAGCTCGGCGATGCGAGCTTCCAGCTCCCCTATGATGGGCGGAGGCACGTGCGCACAAGCGGCTAGCGCCCACGACAACAAGACTACGATGACCCCACGCATGTGAACCCCCTAGATGATCAGAAACACGTGAATGCCGTCGCGCAAAAACAAGACACGCCGCGCCGAGATTCGAACCTCTCCATTCATGGCTGGCTGGTTGATTCTTGTGCGGAGAGTTGCCCCTCCAATCGGAATGTCCTCAATTCGCGATGAGGCTGGGTTCGAGAAACGAACCAAATGCCGAATCGGCACCGTGAAGTCGGGCAGTTTTTCCGTGTATTCGAAAGCACGCGCCACAAGCAGATTTCTTACAAGACGTCCGGTTGGGAGGTCGACAGGGCCCCACTTAAGCTCCGGCACTACGTCGATGATGTAAACCTTCAATTTCGCGTGGTCAAGGCCTTCGATGTTCACGACCGGTTCGATGATTGCTGACACACGCAGGGTGACCCGAATATTCCATTTCGGATCTTCTGCCCAACCAACGACCTTTAAGAGTGGAAAGCCGTCAAGAAAGTATGTGCGGACTTCGTCAATATGAATGATGACATCTGGTGCACTCTGGAGCGGAAACACTAAGCCGTCCGCGCCCTTCAATATGTCATTGATCGTCCCAGAGCTCAGGAACACGCTGGCGGCGATGTCCTTGGTTAGCGGCGGATCGTCGTCGAGCGCACGCTTGAGTGCGGTGAGGTGGTCGTATTCCGCCTGGAGGCGAAGAACGTACAGGATCTCCAGTTCGCGAGCCGTGCCCAAGCAGCCAACGAGAATCACTGAGAGTAGTGGAAACATGAGCACTGGGAGCCGAAACGTCTTTAATAAGTTTCGCATGGCGTGTGCCCTCAGAAAGTCAAACTAGATCAGTGAGCGTAGATAACATAAAGCCTGTTCTCGGTCATGGCCCCCCGCGGCCCAGGGTCTTGCCGTGTCACAGCGCGGACGAACCGTGGCATGTCGCGCCGATCCTGTCAGAGCGCGCGGGACAAGTC
>CAZNOE010000716.1:0-3683 GCA_964574525.1 uncultured Bifidobacteriaceae bacterium | reverse complement strand
CCGATGACGTAGGGCGCGAGCAAATTCCAGTAGCTGCCGACCATCGTGCTCGTCAGGTCATCGTATGGCTTTTCTTTTCCAAAAAACATGATCGGGATGAACGGCGGTTTCGCATCGCGATACTCGCTCTCCTCGACGGCCTTCAGAATCGCGGCGCGAAATTCCTTCGCGATGCCGGCCAGTCGTGTCGCCTCCTTTGTCTCTCCAACTTCATTCAGCACCGATGCGAAATCGCGCAGCCCGCGCCAGCAATTCGCATTCGGGTTCAAAGAATAAACGTGTTCGGCAATGTCGCCGCAGTAACGCTCTTTCGGAAACAGGCCCGACTCCTTCTCGCGTCCGTTGACGATGAGGTTGATTTCCTTCTCCCACTTGGGCCGGAGCGCAGCAACGCCGTTCGTGTCGCGTGTCAGCCAATAGAAGTGCGACAATTGTTGGAGCTTGAAACCGGCGTTATGAAATTCCAAGCCGGCGCGCGTGTAGTCGAATTGGTGCGAGAGCATCGGGAGCGTCTCGCGGCCGTAGCCCCAGAGGAGAAAAGCGCGCGCAGTGTCGCCGCACTCGGCCTGGTAGAGGCGCTCGTATTGATTGCCCCAACTGTAATTCGCGCGGTTGTCTTTCAGCAGCATGAAATTATTCACGAGCGTGGCGCGCCAAGCGTTGTTCACGAGTGGTTCGGGAACTTGAATCTGCGTGGCGCAGTCGAGCGAATTCTGCCAGGTGGTAATGCAGAGTTGTTTTTGTTTGTCGAACCCACCCCTGACCCCTCCCAGGAGGGGAACTGAACGTGCGCGTCCGGATCTCTGCTCCCCTCCTTGGAGGGGCAGGGGGTGGGTTGGTTGCCCTTCAAATTCGGCCACGGCTTTCGTCGCAAACACCAGTGTCGGCCGTTGCGATCGCGTGAATCGCGCCGCGAGCTTATTCTGCGACCCGACCCATCGCCACGAATCGTCAAACCACGCGATGACTTCCCCGTTTGTATTTTGCACCGTGCCGCGGGAAACAACCCACGGGCCAGGTGCATCAAGATGTGCGGCGATGTGACCGTAGCCATCGCTTCGCAAGGCGAAGCGGACGAACACAACGCCATTGGTCGCAAGCTCCGGCCCGACAGCGGCAAACACTTCCTCCTCGTAATTTTTCTTCATGTGCTCGTAACTCAGTCGCACGATTGGCAGATGACCTTGCTCCAGATGCGGCCCGTCGAGTTTTTGTAAATCCTCGCCGAACACATGCTGGTCCTCGCCCACCCGAAACGTCACCGGCACGCCGACCTCCTTCCACGTTCTCAAATTCGCGCGCGCGTTGAGTCCGCTGCCGTTGGACGTGAGTCGCGCCTTCTGCGTGGCGTTGGGCGCGCTCAGCACAATCGGATGGTGGCGAAACTCCGCGTTCACATAGCGGAGCGGCGGCAGCAGCCTCTCGAAGAACTGGTAGCTTGGCCCGTTCGGTTCGCGCATCGCGGCCAGGCCCCACACGTCCTGCCGGGCAGCCAACGCTTCGTCGAGCGTGGGCATGGCCGCCGGCGCCGTTTGTGCCGACACCGGCGCGGCGGTGGCAAACAGGATCAGCCAATTGGCCGCCAGCGTCGCCCGGACCGCCCGCGCGCGAAGGCAGAGTTCAGGCGTCGTCCTTGATATCTTCATCGTCCACATGGAACTTGTGCAGGATGCGATGCACCACTGGCGTAATGGTTATCGCCATGACGCTGAGGAAGACGACGCCGGAAAAAAGGGCGTAGAGCGAGGAAAATACTTTGGCGGCGGTGGTGTTCAGCGCGCCAACCGGCCCCATGCCCGTCAAGATCATGGAGGCTTCCAGAAACGCGTCAATCCACTGGAAGCCGGCGATAAAATGATAGCCAAGCACGCCGACCGACAGGCCGACCGCAAGGACCACGCCCGCCAGGGCCAGGGTCAGCGCCACGCGCCGCGCAAATCTCGGCAGCGGAATAAGCTCGTCGTTTTTGGATTCGAACATTCAGCGCATCGTTGGAAATTGATGCCGCCAGCGTGCGGCGCGGCGGATGGAAAATCAAGCTGGGTTGCGACCGTGAAGGATTTTTCAATAACCGCGGTCCGGCGGAGTTTACTTTGGCCGCGTAGCCCGTTCCTGCAACCAGGCGACGTCCGGGTTGTTCGGCGAGGAGAACTGGTCGTTCACATAAGCACCGGACACGAGTGGCGGCGTGGTGCGGCTATCCCGCCACCGATGGGTTTCCGAATGACCGTCGGCGAAAGAGAAGCCGCCCGCGAAGTGATGATAGTAACCGGGCAGATCGTAAAACCCATAAGACGCCGGCTGATCCGGCCAGCCGGCCATGCGCGTGGCGAAGTTGCCCATGTCAATGCTGTCTTCGCGCATATCGAGAAAAACAAAGACCTTGGCCGGTCCGGGATCAGACAGTTCGTTTTGTTTCAGATAGATTTTATAGGCACTGAAGATCGGCCCCCAATTGCCATCCGTGCCGCCCCAACCGCCCAGAAAAACATTCATGGACATGCTGCGCACGCGCGGTCTGGCCTCGCCGGCAACCGTCACGGTTGACCGGTCAGCGGGACATTTCCAAATGGTCAGGTTGTTGCCGCAGTAGGGCCACATCGGGCTTTTCTTGATCGTCAGGTCCGGATTCCAATCGTCGTCGTCGGGTGCCGCCGGATCGAGTATGCCGGTGACCCACGCGTATTGTGCCGTCCAGAGCTTGTCGGCGTCGAACGATTCGCTGGCATAAAGCAAACGGTCGTTGTTGTCGTCCGAATACATCCGCCACGCCAGCGCCAACTGCCGGTGATTGTTCATGCAGGAAATCCCGTGCGTCTTGGACTTCGCGTTGGTCAGCGCCGGCAACAGGAGGGCGGCGAGAATCGCAATGATCGCAATGACGACGAGCAGCTCGATGAGTGTGAAGGCGGAGTCCTCGTGCTTGAAAAGCGCTCGGCGCAGCCAACCGGTTGGGAATTCAGGCCGGAGGGAACGACTTTGGTTGTCACCGAAACTCATTTCAAACGCGTGGAACGTTCCTGCATCCAGAAAATGTCCTGGTTCCTGGGAGAGGGAACGAATTCGTTGGCGCTCCAGGAGCCTCCTCTCTGAATCGGCGGCGTCGTTCGGTCATCCCGCCATTTCTTGATTTCGGCGTGGCCATCCGCGAAGGAAAAACCGCAGGCGCGGTTATGATAACTGCCGGGATAATCGTAGTGAAAGCGCCATTGGGTCGGCACGTCAGGATAGCCGATCATGTCCGTGAACGCGTTGCCGTAGTTGATGCGGTCTTCGCGTTCGTCCATCAGCACCCAGGTTTTGACCGGGCCGGGAGACACCATGTCCGACAGCTTCGAATAAACGCGCCACGCCGGACCGGAGCAGTTCGCGTCATTCACCAGCCCGCTAGCCTGCTTCCAACCGCCGACCCAGATGCTCATCGCCATGCTGCGGACGCGGGGCACGGTTTGTCCGGCAAACTGTCCGCTGGCTGGAACGATCGTACTTTGGTCCGCCGGGCATTTCCAGATGCCGACCGAGTTTCCGCAATACTGCCACATCGGACTTTTTTTAATGTCCTGGTTGACGTCCCAATTCGAAGCGTTGCCGGTATCGAAATCCAACACGCCCTGGACCCAGGAGTAGGGCGCGTATTGGCTGCCCGGGGTGGCGGTCGCGTACAGCAACACGTCGCGGTTGTC
>CAZNOE010000715.1:0-3694 GCA_964574525.1 uncultured Bifidobacteriaceae bacterium | reverse complement strand
CGCCCGGGCAGCCGGACAAACCGCCGGTTTACGTCAAGAAGCAGTGCATGCACTGTGAGGAGCCCGCCTGCGCCTCCGCCTGTCTCGTCGGGGCCTTGACCAAGTCCAAGGAGGGCGCGGTGCGATACAACAAGGACCTGTGCCTGGGTTGCCGTTATTGCATGATCGCCTGCCCCTTCAACATACCGGCCTACGAATACCACAACCCCACCTCACCCCAGGTCAGAAAATGCACGCTGTGTTACGAGCGGATCAAAAGTGGCGAGGTGCCGGCGTGTGCGGCGATCTGCCCCAATGAGGCCATCACTTTCGGCAAGCGCAGCGATCTCATCAAACTGGCCGGGGAGAAGATCATGAAGCACCCAGGCAAATACCAGGATCATATCTAGCCGGGGGCACCAGTTGGCTCTACATTTCGGAATTGCCGTTTGCTGCGATCGGTTTCCCGATGGACCTGGGCACGAAACCATTCGCTGAGTATACGCGGGGGTTTCTGTCCGCAGTTCCGGTGGTGTTTGTCGTCTGGCCGGCGTTGCTGGGGGGCTTTTACCTGTTCACCAAAAGCCAGCAGCAGCGTCTGGGCGGGGCAACCGGCCACGATGCCAACAGGAAGGAGACCGAATAATGAAAAGCAACGGTGGCGGATCCATCGTGCGTCGGCAGTGGATTCAGGAAAACGTCTTTCTTGGCAAACCGCTGAGGCAATACGTCCGGGAGTTGATGGCGCCGCTCAACATCATTGCCGCGTTGGTCATCCTGGTCGGCCTGCCGTTGATCGCCATGCGCTATGTCCTCGGCTTGGGCGCGGTGACCCACGCGTCCAACGACCAGCCTTGGGGACTGTTTCTGAGCTGGGGGCTTTTTTCCGGCGTCCCTCTGGCGTCCACGGGATTTCTCATGGCCTCGGCCGTCTATCTGTTCGGACTCAAACAATACTATCCGTTGCTGCGACCCGCCGTGCTGACCGGGTTCATCGGGTACTTGTTTGCCGTCATTTATCTCCTGGTGGACCTGGGCATTCCCTGGCGGCTGCCCTACCCCATGTTCAGGTCTTTCGGAACGGGTTCGGTCATGTTCCTGGTGGCCTGGCACGTCGCCCTCTACCTGTCCACCCAACTCGTGGAGTTTTGTCCGGCCATCTTCGAGTGGCTGGGGGCGGACCGGTTCCGGCGCTGGGCGTTGAATGTAACGATCGGGGCGACCATTTTTGGCGTCGTCCTCTCCACACTGCACCAATCCGCCCTGGGCGCATTGTTCCTGCTCGCTCCGGCGAAAATGCATCCGCTCTGGTTTTCCCCCTACCTTCCCTTGCTGTTCTTTGTCTCCAGCATTTTTGGCGGCCTTTCCATGATCATCGTCGAGAGCACCCTTGTCCGCCGGTTTCTCCCGCAGCGCATGGATCCGGCGAATCATGAGGCCCTCGACCGGTTGACACTGGGGTTGGGAAAAGGCGCCGCGCTGACGCTGATCACTTACTTCGCTTTGAAAATGGTGACCTTGGCTCATGGCCACCACTGGGCTTCACTCGGGTCCAATTACGGAATTTGGTTCCTGGTGGAGATGATCGGCTTCTTGCTGCTGCCGTGCTCGCTGTTCGTTCTCGGCGTTCGGAACGCGAACGTGCGCGTCGTACGCTTTGCGGCGTGCTTCGCCATCCTGGGAGTCATTGCCAATCGCTTCACCGTGTCCATGTTCGCTTTCGGCTGGGAACTGCCCCATCGGGTATTCTTCCCATGGAAAGAGGTCCTGGTCGTGGCGACGATCCTCACCATCGAAATCCTGGTGTATCGGTGGATCGTGAACCGGCTGCCTGTCCACCGGGAACACGCGCGCTACAAAGGCATGCATGAGCGTGGAGTTTAGCGCGATTCTGAAGGGTTCGGCTCAAAGCCGACCTGCAGTTGCTTAGTTGGGTGTGCCGGGTTCACCGGTGCTGATTTTCGGCATCGTCCGCGCGAGGTTTGTCCACAACGCCCTGCCGTCGCGGGACGCGATTATCATGGGCGTTACCGGGTTGATGATCTGGTTCAAGATGGACGTGACGCACTGGTTGCCGCGCTGGGCGGTGGACGTGGCGCTGACGATTCATTATTACGAAGCCATCCTCGCGTGCCTGGCGATCATCGTGTGGCACTTCTATCACGTGATCTTCGATCCCGACGTGTATCCGCTGAACATGGCCTGCTGGGATGGCCGGGTCTCGGAGCATTGGCAAAAGGAAGAACATCCGCTCGATGTGCAATTCAAATCGAGCAAGGTCACTGAAACAAACATCGGGTCTTCCGTGCCGGCGTTAAGCGTCGCGCAGCAAAAAATGACCAGCAGTGGCACGAATCCAGTCAATGTGGGAAAATGACTGGCTGTAATCATGTCCGCTCTGAAAGGAAACTGGCACCCGTCCCACGCTCACCTTCGCTTCACGCAGGAAAGTGGCGTCCCATAGGGCGATTGTGACATGACGGCGAGAGACCAATTCCCTTTTTGAACTCACAGCCGTTGATGAGCGCTCCGGCTCATACACCAAAAACCCTTACGCGGGTCAGGATTTCCCCGTATGGACGGCAACAATAAATGGAAAGTGTTTGGCAACGGATGGGAAGCCAGTTTTTGACCGCCAATTAGAGTTACGTCAGGACACGAGGGAGCCGGCTAGCGGTTGGTGAATGAATCGCCAAAACGGGTTGGGCTGAATCGGGGAGCGAGTGGTTGACGGATTGCAGAACGGAAAAGCAAGAGCATGAAACTGTTCGTCGCAGGTATAAGCTACAAGACCGCGCCAGTGGAAGTTCGCGAGAAACTGGCGGTGCATCCCTCGCTGCTTCCCTGCAACGGTTGTCGCGTCAAACTCGGCGCCGGTCTCGACGAAGTCGTATTGCTCTCCACCTGTAATCGCGTCGAAGTCTATGGCACGGCGTCGAAGGTTAATGGAAACGTTCATGGATTGTTCAATAAGCTTGCCGTCAGCAATGTAGATTTTGCCCCGTATCTCTACGTGAAGGAAGGCGCTGAAGCCGCGCAGCATTTATTTTCCGTCGTCAGCGGATTGGATTCGATGGTCATCGGCGAAACCGAGATCACCGGCCAGGTCAAGAACGCCTACCAATCCGCGCAGACCGCGAAGCTCACGGGCCGCGTGATGAACCGTTTGTTCCAGACGGCGCTGCAAACCGCGAAAGAGATTCGAACACAAACCAACATCGGTCGCGGCGCGGTGTCCGTGGGCAGCGTGGCGGTGGAACTCGCGGAAAGAATTTTCGACAAGGATTTGGCCCGGAAGACGGTGATGATCATTGGGGCGGGGAAAATGGGGGAAGCCTGCGTGCGTCACCTGGCCAAGAAGGGTGCCCGGTCGGTGCTCGTCTCGAATCGCTCATTCGAACGGGCGCAGGGGTTGGCGGCCGAGTTTGGCGGCCGCGCGGTCCGTTTCGACGACTGTCTGGCCGCGATGGTCGAGGCGGACATTGTGGTGAGTTCGACCGGGTGCCCCCAAACCATTTTGAACCGCGCGGACCTCGCGCCGATCATGCCGGCCCGGCGCAACCGCCCGCTGTTCCTCGTGGACATCGCCGTGCCGCGCGACATTGACCCGGACGTGGAGCAACTGGACAACGTCTATCTCTACAACATTGATCACCTCCAAGAAATCGTCCGGGAGAATCTCCGCTCGCGCGAACAGGAACTGGGCCGCTGCCAC
>CAZNOE010000714.1:0-3699 GCA_964574525.1 uncultured Bifidobacteriaceae bacterium | reverse complement strand
AGGATGACAAAAAGCGCCACGCCCAATCCGATGCGTTCGCCGCGACGGAAACGCCCGGAAACGGAGGTTTCAGTTTGCGGATTCATTTTTTAGCGCGCCCATACTGCATGAGAAAAGCGTCGCTGCCAATTCATTGTGATCCAGCAGGGGGGATTGCACCGTATTTGGGTCCGCAATTGAGCGTGCGAACTTACCGCCGCATCGCCTGCCGTTTGCCGTAGGTTAAAGTGCGCCAAAGCCATTCCATCGGACCGAACCGGAAATGTTTCAGCCACCAGACGCTGAATGTGACCTGCGCCAAGTAGATCGTGACAGCCAGACCGAGACCCGCGGCCCGGCCCACCGAGCCAAACAAGCCCAATCCGTAGCTGTAGAAAATCGTCGTGCAGATCAGTGACTGCAAAAGGTAATTGCTCAGCGCCATCCGCCCGGCAGCCGCGATGGGTCGCAACCGGATTTTCCAACGAACGCGCCGTAACAGCAACGTGATCGCCGCGGCGTAGGCCAGACTCTGTGCCGGTCCGCCGACGGCAACGAACGCATGGCTGATCAACCAGACAAAGCGGACATCCGAGAGATCGCTTACGGTCATGCCGACGGCGTAAATCAAATTGGCCGGCAAGCCGATGGCCAGTCCCCAGATAAGCACGCGGCGGATCAGCGCGGCGTTGGCCCGCGTACATGCCCAGGAGGAACATGCCGAACATGAACAGCAGATTGCCCAGGCGCTCGGCAAAAATCTCACCGTAACTTCCCGGCGCAAACACGCGGATGGTTTCCTGCATCAGTCGTGCGGAGGTTTCCGGATCCTCGACCAGTTCCTTCTGAATACTCCGCGCAATCTCCGGCACCAGCGACGCTCCCGCCAGCAGCATCCAAAGCAGCGTGATGAGCAGGGCGGGAGTCAAAAGGCAAATCGCCGCCCAAATCAGTAAGGTCTTGGGCTTCCGCTTCCGAAACGGCAGCAGCAGAAATCCGCACAGCGCATACCAGACCAGAATGTCGCCTTCCCAAAGCAATAGCCCGTGCGCCAGTCCGATGCCCAGCAGGATAAACAATCGCCGGCAGAACCGGCCCGTGAAATTCGCTCCACGCGATTCAGCCCGCTGCATCTGGATAGCCGCGCCCAGCCCGAACAGAAACGCAAACAACGGATAGAATTTCCCCTCCGCCAGAAACCGGACTATCCAATCGGCGATGACATCTGCGCGCGTTTCCCAGAGTTGCTGTCGCATCATCATGTATTCAACCGGCCAACTGAACCACGCCATGTTGACGGTCAGGATTCCGAACAGTGCGAAACCCCGCAGCACATCGAGCGTCTCGATGCGCTCATCCGCCGCGACGGGTGTCAATGCCTCGCGCTGCCAGGTGGTAATGACGGGAAGGATGTCCGTTGCGGTTTGCATTCTTCCTGTGGCTGGTGGGTTGATGATGTGGGGCGGTAACCAGTGGTCAAGCCGAGACTTGACCGGCATGCGCTGACTGAAATCGGGATTGTTTGCTTTACGAAACGCGGTTAAGGGTCAAATGTGCCGGTGTATGGCACGGAGACTTACGCCTAATCCGGCTAAGCGCCGGAAAGGTCCACTGTTCTATTGCTTGTTGCTACTTATCGCGACTGGATCGCTTGTGGTCGTGGAACTGTTTTTTGCGAGAGACGGTTTCGCTATTGTTTCCGGAGCAGTATTGGCTTGTTGGGAAATCGCTCAGGGGTCGACTTGGCTTGCAGTCGGCTTCGGTGTCTTGGCGGCGGTGCTATCCGCTTGGATTGATGCCAAATGGTTTGGGGGTGTGCCATTGAAGCGAGCGTTCAAGCAGTTCTGGAAGGGTATAGCAAAACCCGCCGTGCTGGGTCCGGTTTCTCTTAGCCTTGTGGTTTTCTTAGTCCACTTGATGGTTATTGTGCCGTCAAAGGTGCGTGATGACGCAGCCAAGAAGCACAATGAAGAAAACGAACAGATTCTAAAGCGCACTAAAGAAAGCATGCAAAGGCAGGAGGCCAAACACACCGCCAAGCTAGTCGAATCCGAAAGAACGAGAACCAATATCTATACGCTGGAGAACGTGGATACAAAACGGCTCGGTGAAGCAGAAGAGAAGTTGCAGCGAGCGGAGAACAGAATCCGCACCCTAGACCCGATGCTCCAGCCAATTGCTTCTCTAACTGCGACAGTTAGACTATCCTTTACAAACGCGGAATACAAAGGTGACTTCATCAAGCGAGGAACAGGAATCGCCCTAGCGAAGGGATCACGTGTTTTAGCGCACGCTTTTAATATCGATCATCTCTTTTGGAAAAGCATATACACCATGCAGTTCCAGTTTCCAACACATGACACCCCTATGGGCAAGCCAATGTCAATCTTGGCGTCCGCGGACAACATTGAACTCATATTCAAGAAGGGCGGCATTCCCACTAACACTTGGCTCGTCAAGGGCCAGATAACATTCATACTAAACGGTCAAATACCGCTTCAATTCGACATCCCAGCGCAACACCTCAATCATCAACCCGATGAGAACCCTCTTGTAACAGTGCAAGATTTAGCCAACGGATTTGCACCAATAACGCAGCACCCCGGAATCAACCCTGGCAATGTGAAATGATCGTCGGCATTTTGAGTTCGGGAAATGTCAACGTATCCGCATTTACCAGCTCGTTGTTGTTGAACCGATGCTTCAAGTTCGTCCAAATACGCGTCCAAATGCTTCACGCTGACCTTGGGATAGGCGCCGACAATCAACCGATTAAGTAGTTCTCCAAACGCTCTCGACTCCGTTGGTGCAAACATCCAGCGCATCGGTAATGCCGGCGTACGACGGATTGACCAGCGGGAGGCGGTAAAAAGAAAGTGTGCGTCAAACAAATTCACAGAATTGCAACAAAGTGCACAGAAGAACGACTTTGTCGGCAAAATTTTCTTCTTCGAACTATTGGCTTGGCACGTGCTTTGTGGTAAAGGTTTTGTATGAGCCGTTTCTTTAGTCGAAACCTTGAGTTTCGCGGCCGATTGGTGCGCGGGGTTCTTGGGGGGCTTTGTCTTATTGCCGGAATCATAGTGGCAGATTTCAATCTTTGGGTGTGCCTTCCGCTGGTGGCTTTCGGGTTGTTCGCGATCTTTGAGGCAGTGCGCGGGTGGTGTCTGGTGCGCGCGTGCGGGATTCGAACAAAGCTCTGAGGTAACGCTGAACTCCGATTCGGCGCATCGCATCAGCCTCGACAACCTCGCCGAATCGGAGTTCGGGGCTCCACCTTTCACGACTTCTTTCGAAACACGATGATGTGCTGCTGCGGCAGCGCCTCGATGGTTTCCACCCATTCGAGCGGCTGCCCGCTCATTTCCTTTCGCACCTGAACTTCGGTCATTTTGTGGACGAGCTTGATCGGCACGCTCGGATCTTCGCCGCGGAACTCAACGAACACGATGCGCCCGCCCGGCTTCAATGCGCGGCACATCGCCTCAACCATTTCATGCGGATGATCGAACTCGTGATACACGTCCACCATCAGAATCAAATCCACGGCCGCGCGCGGCAGTTTGGGGTCAGTGATCGTGCCGAGCACGGGTTTGACGTTGAAGATTTTTTCCGCCGCCAGCTTGTTCGTGAGGATGTCGAGCATCTCCTGTTGAATCTCCACAGCATAGACGACGCCCCTCACCCTGTCCCTCTCCCTATCGGATGGGGAGAGGGTGT
>CAZNOE010000713.1:0-3706 GCA_964574525.1 uncultured Bifidobacteriaceae bacterium | reverse complement strand
GCCTCACTCGAAATTCAGCGTCGTGAGACGTTGGACGGCCCTGCTACGAGGCCGAGGACTCCGCTTGCCGTGGAGAATAGCGTCGGGAAGCCGGCAGCCACCGCGAGGTGCGCGCCTAATGTCGGCACGGGAAAGAGAGTGTGGCGGACTCCCATCCCCCGATTTGTCCCTGTCTGACCGCAAGGTTGGGCAGGGACTTATTGTTTTCTGAGACGGAACATCCAGCATCCATTGCTTTCCGCTTTCCACTTTCAGTTTTCAGCGCTTCCCATGCTGGGCCGGGAAAAAATTGCCGAATTTGTCGCGTGGTGCGAGAAGCACATCACCGATGACGAAAAGGGACAGGCACAAATCTTCCTTGACCGGCTATTCCAAGCCTTCGCGCAATGGCCATTACGCCATCCACCGAATCCACCGCGAACCCGACCAGATCAAACTGAATCAAACCAAACAAACCGGATGATCTATCTGCGCGGCATTTCCAAAAAAGTGCTTGCCCTCAGTTTGCCTTTGGACAAAATCTCCCTCACGCAGAAACCAACACAACCAAACTCATTTTATGGGACGCATATACAATAACATCGTGGAAACCGTCGGGCATACGCCTCTCGTCCGGCTGAACCGAGTCACCAACGGAGTGCCGGCGACCATTCTGTTGAAGTGCGAATTTCAAAATCCGCTCGGCAGCGTCAAAGACCGCATCGGCGTGTCCATGATCGAGGATGCCGAGAAACGCGGCATCCTCAAGAAGGACACCGTCATCATCGAACCGACGAGCGGCAACACCGGCATCTCGCTGGCATTCGTCGCGGCGGCGAAGGGCTATCAACTGATTCTCACGATGCCGGAAACCATGTCGCTGGAGCGGCGCACATTGCTGGCGATGCTCGGGGCCAAACTGGTTTTGACGCCAGGCACGGAGGGCATGAAGGGTGCGATTGCCAAGGCGGAACAATTGGCAAAGGAAACTCCGAACGCCTGGATTCCGCAGCAGTTCGAGAATCCGTCGAACCCCAAGGTTCATCGCGAAACCACCGCCGAGGAAATCTGGGATGATACGCAGGGCAAGGTGGACATCCTCGTGGCAGCCGTGGGCACGGGCGGAACAATCACGGGTTGCTACGAAGTCATCAAGCCGCGCAAGCCTTCGTTCCAGGCCATCGCCGTCGAACCGAAAGATTCACCCGTCATTTCACAGACTTTGGCGGGTCAGCCGTTGAAGCCTGGCCCGCACAAGATTCAGGGGACTGGGGCGGGCTTTGTTCCCAAAAACCTTCATTTGAAGGACGAGAAGGGTAACCAACAGATCGCCGAGTGCATCCAGGTGAGCAACGACGATTCTTTCGCAATGGCGCGGCGGTTGGCGAAGGAGGAAGGCATCCTCGCCGGCATTTCCTCGGGAGCAAATGTGTGGGCCGCCATTGAAGTGGCCAAGCGTCCGGAGAACAAGGGCAAGATGATCGTGACCGTGGCTTGCTCGACGGGCGAACGTTACCTAAGTACGCCGCTGGCTGCGGAAGCCCGGGCGGCGGTGGGGGGCTGAGATGGAGAGGGACTGGGAGTAACGAAGTGATGGGGTGTTGGCTTGACGCCCTATCAATCGTCCATTTCCCCAAAAATACTTGTTGCGTTGGCGGGCTTTTACCCGTAATTAACCAGCGAATCGAAGGTGTGATGGTTGCGCCCGGTTGGGTGTTTCGTAAGATTGCCGGCGCAGCAGCTTCCCAAAATTCACAGTTCAACAAAAGTTTTCGGGGCAATTCCTGGCCTTCGGCACACGAGACAGTTTATGAGCAGCAATAACAACAACGCCGCCGATTACGGTGCGGGTTACCTGGAGATTTCGGAAAAAGGCTTTGGCTTTCTCCGCACGGCCGCCAATCACTTCCATCCCAAGCCGACCGACATCTTCGTCACGCCGGACACGATTAAGCGCAATTTCCTGCGCGAGGGCAGCCTCGTGGCCGGGCCGACGCAGCCGCCCCACCGCGGCACCAGCCCGCAGCTCAAGTCCGTCGAAAAGGTCAACGACATGCCTTTCGAGGATTATACGAAGGCGGTCCGCTTCGAGAATCTCACCAGCATTGACCCGATTGAAAAATTCAAGCTCGAGACCAGCCCGGATTTGATCGAAACGCGGGTCATTGACATGGTTACACCCATTGGCAGAGGCACGCGCGGCTTGATTGTCGCGCCGCCGCGCACGGGTAAGACCACCGTGCTCAAGCAACTCGCCAATGCGGTCACGGCCAATCACCCCGAGGTTCACGTGCTCGTGCTGCTCATTGACGAGCGTCCCGAGGAAGTCACCGATTTTCAGCGGTCCGTCCAAGCGGAAGTAGTCGCCTCGTCCAACGACCAGGACCTGGAGACGCATGTGCGCCTGTCTCGTTTCATCATCGAGCGTTGTCGCCGGATGGTCGAGTCCGGCAAGGACGTGTTTGTATTGATGGATTCGTTGACGCGCATCGCCCGCGCTTACAACAGCGTGCATGGCGGCAGCGGTCGCACGATGACCGGCGGCGTGGACGCGCGGGCGCTGGAGATTCCGCGCAAGATGTTCGCCTCGGCCCGCAAAATCGAGGGTGGGGGGTCGCTCACCATCATTGCCACGGCGCTGGTTGACACCGGTTCGCGCATGGACGAGTTGATCTTCCAGGAATTCAAGGGCACCGGCAACATGGAGCTGATCCTCGATCGCAAATTGTCCGATCGCCGGCTGTTCCCGGCCATTGACATTCCCAAAAGCGGCACGCGCAAAGAGGAGAAGCTGTTCCCGAAAAATCAGATCGAATCGGTCCGCAAGCTCCGGCGCATGATGGTGGACTTGAACCCGGTGGAGGCGATGGAAACGCTCGTAGCCGCGCTCAAGAAGCACAAGACGAACGACGAGTTGCTGGCCAAGTTGGTGTAGAGATTCAGGACAGTGAACGTTGTTTAGGCTACTCCCCACCCGAAGCGTAATCTCCACCGGTCCAGGCAAATTTTTGGGTTCGCGGATTTACAGGCCTTTCTACAAACGGCTGTTTCTATCTGACGCTTCCCGAGGATTATCCTACCCACTCGCGGGCTCGCACACGGGATTTTGTGCTTGCGGCACGCCAATCGCTAGGGTGAGATCGAGTAAATAAAAATTGCTTAAAAAGATTTCTCGATCGCAAGCACAATGAGAAGACTTTGGTTCATCCTTTGGCCCGTTTTGGTGTTAGCAGCCTGGCTGATGAGTTCCTGCGGCACTGTCAGCCCGCAGCAAATCGTGGACACGCGTCCGCGTTTCCACGAAGGCGCGACGGCGGACCTGGTCCTGCGCTTTAGAAAGTGGGACGCGATTATCATAACCAAGCCGGACACTCGCGACGAGGGCGGGTTTCTCCCGCTGTTGGCGCGCGACGACATTGGGCGTGAAGTGAAGCGCCGCAACGTCCCCCGCAACACGGCAGTTGTGGTGGTCAGCCTTTTTTACCGCGATCGGCCCCAACTGGTGCAACTGAGCCAGCAGTGGACTGCTTATCTGGGCGAACAAGGATTCCGACGCGTTGTTATCCTGCACGCCGGGCCCGGGGACGATATTGATGGATTGCCGGTCCTGAACGATTCCGCTGTTGGTGGTGTCAATGTTGCCGGTGACAATATCGAGCCGCCGAAAATCACCGCCGCGAACGCGCTCATCCCGGCCGCCGCTGGAGCGGATGTTGCGAATCCATCA
>CAZNOE010000712.1:0-3708 GCA_964574525.1 uncultured Bifidobacteriaceae bacterium | reverse complement strand
ACCGTGACGCCGTAGGATTGAATCTTTACGATGGCTTCCTTGTAGTAATCCTGCTGGCGCGCCTTCCAGTTATTTTTCAATTCCATGCCGTCGAGGCTGGCGCGGCGTCCACCATCCCCGGTACCGCTACGGAGGACGGGCGGGCTTTCGAGACCGATCAGCACTTGCTGACAACCGGAATCACGCATGAGTGCGAGTAATTCACCGTCCTCTGCCACGCGCACGTCGGCTTCGGTGAACCAACGCACTCGCTCCTTCGCCAGTTCGCGCAGCAATTCTTTGTAGTGTTCGCGGTGGACGAAGCTGTTGTCATCGGCAAATTCGATGAACGGGCGCGGCCAGATTTTTTTGATCTCGCGAATTTCGGCGATGACTTTCCCGACCGGTTTCACCTTGTAGCGTGACGTAAGCAGGATTGAGCTCGCGCAGAATTCGCATTTGTGCGGACAACCCCGGCTCGTCTGTACGGTAATGCGATTGTATTTGTTTGGGTCGAGCAGATCGAAGCGCGGCATGGGCGCGTCGCGCAAATCAAACTGGCCCGGAGGCGACTGCGCGTAGAACGGCTTGAGGCGGCCGTTCTCGAAATCGCGCAGCACCTCCGGCCAGAGCGGTTCCCCCTCGCCGAGTACGACACTGGTGCAAAATTCTTTTGCCTGGTCCGGCACGGATGACGCGGTGATGCCGCCCATCACGACCGGGATTCCACGGCTGCGATAATAATCCGCGACATCGCAGGCTTCGTAGAATTGCGCGGTGAACGTGCTGAGTGCGACGAGATCAAAATCCGTCGGCATTTCGGAAAGTTTTTTCAGGTCCGCGATCTCGTGATACTCGACGTCGAACTTTCGCGGCGTGAGTCCGGCGAGGGTGAGCAAGCCCAGACTCGGCAGAGAAGCGATGATGCGGTTGCGGTCCACGAAGCCGGGCAACGTGAGGCCGAGTTGGGTAAGCTCAGGGTTGTGCGCGCGCACACCGCTCATGGCAATAAATCCGATTCGTTTCATGGGGAGTTGAGGGTTGGGGGATGGTTGATGGTTGAGAGTTGATGGTTGATGGCGGGACGCGTAGCGACGTCCGCCGCCGGATTGGGAGACTGCGGCGCACCGGACCGGACAACGAGGGTGAGCGTCAGCACACCGCCCGCGATGAGACTCAGCACGGGGACAGCGAAAATCATGTGGGCCTTGGGAAAATGCGCCATCAATACAGAGCAAACCGGCATGGACACGGCGCCCACGACGAAGGCCCACGAAGCGATGCCGGCCAACGGACTGGCGGCGGGAAAACTTTTCGCCGTGAAATAGAACAGCAGGTTCACGGCGCCGAGGCCGAAGAAGGAGATGTGGCCGAGGCGATACATGCGGCGTTTGAAACTTGCGTAACCGCCGAGCCAGTTCTCGCCGTGAAAGAACATCCCCAGCACCATGCCAGAGACGAAGCCCAGCAGAATCCAGAGCCAGGCCATGATCAGGTTTAGTTGAGGAAATGAGTATTTCATTTGACTTTGCTTATGTGAGCGCTAAAAATCTACGGCATGAGTCCGACCAGGCAAAAGTATTATCGCGGCTTGTTTCTGATCTCCGCGCTGTATGACGTCATTTTGGGAATCGTGTTCACATTTTTCCAAACGCGAGCTTTCGGGGCGTTGGGCATACGCGAGAAACTGCCGGAGTACGGCGGTTATGTTTCGCTTCTGGGCGCGTTCGTATTTGTGATTGGGGTGGCCTATTATCTCGTTTCCCGCAGTGATCTGCGGCAGAATCTCGATTTGATTCTCATCGGCGTGCTCTACAAGCTGGCGTACTGCGCCACCGTTTTTTATTATGCGCTCATCGGAAACGTGCCGCATCTGATCTTTGTGGCGCTGTTTGGTGTCGCCGACCTGATCTTTTTCGTTCTCATGGCCGAGTGCTACATCTTTTTGCGAAAGACGCCACGAACGTAGGATATTTTTTCCAATCCGAGTGGAGCGACGAACGAACTCTGGCTCGAGCTGCTTCAGATTGGCGTAACCGCCCAGCCAGTTCTCGCCGTGAAAGAACATCCCGAGCACCATGCCGGAAACGAAGCCGAGCAAAATCCAGAGCCAGGCGAGGAGAAGATTGTTTTGGGGCGTAAAGCTATTCATGGCCTTCTTTTTGAGAGCGCGCTCCTGACGGCCCAAATCTCCAGTTGTTCGTCCAGGGACTTGCGGCTCGAAAGGTGGACGAACCTGGTTTTCGTCACGACACCTTTGGAATCGAACGCCACAAAAAACGCGCGCCACCGGCTCCACTCAAACTCCCCTCCGCCGCCGCCCACCGTGCTGACCACCCACCAAATTCCCTGACCGCCCGGCAGTTCCCACGAATACGCCAGAGCCGGCAGCCGCGGTGACTCGCGAAATTCGCTCCCGAGCCGGTTGACGACTTCGGCCCGCGTTGTCTCGCCGACGACAATGAAATCCGCCTGAGACGGGTCAATGGCGCTACTCGCAACCGGCTTGTTTGAAAAACGCGGAACAGGAATCACGCCAACGCAGCCCGTCAGGAACAATGCGGGGAGGAGGGCAAGACGAATCGCTTTCATATCTGCGCGTTCAGTAAATCAGTTTAAAAAGTTTGAACACGAACCAACCCAGCGCTGCGCCGGCGGGGAGGTCAACGATGTAGTGTTGTTTGGTGTAGAGACAGCTCAAGGCAATGAGCGCGGGAAACGCAAACACCACCGGGCCAAAGCCCGGAAACAAATGCAGCGCGGTGAGCATGGCTACGGACGTGTGCATGCTGGGAAAACTGTTGGAGCGCGCATCGAAGGTCTGTACGAAGGCGAGAAACCGTTCGGAGCGCCCGCGTCCGGTGTTGCACGTGCGCCATTCCGCCGGCGTGGCAACGGGCAACAGCGTGAAGAACGCCATTTGAAACACGAGGAGCAACGTGTAACTGATGGCGACGTATAGATAATGGCGCGGCGAGGTGACGGTCCAGTTGACGGCGACGATGATGGGGTAGTAGAGGAAGCTGTAGATCCAGACCCAGCGCGGGCGATAGGGAATGTCATTGTCAATCGCCGAACGAAACTCGCGTGGCTGCGTGATGGGGTTCCGCTGGCACCAGAAATAGAACTGGTACACGCCCACGATGAGAAACACGCTGACGACAAGCTGAATGATCCGGTCAATGGTTTGCATGGTTGTTTTGTGTGGCGGTTGAGTCGTTGGTTCTGCGTCGAATCGCTCTCACGCCGTCTTCTTAACCCGGCTGTCTCCCGAAGTGTTAATTGATAAAGCTTGGCGAACTATCGTTTGGTTCAATGTCCCTGCGGGTTCCCAACGTTTGCAGAAGTCGGAATTGCCGCCCCGCCCTCTTTACGGTAGAAGTTCCCCCATGCCGAACGGCCGAACCAGCGCGGCGCCCCATCGTGTCCATCCTATCGTCTGCTACCGCCGTGCAATGCTCGCCACTCTGTTTCTCGTCGTGCTGTTCAGGCTTGTTTCGTCAGGCCCGCAACTTTGGGCGGACGACGCCGCAGTAAGCTTACCCGACGGCGTGAAGGCCGTCTGGGATGTCACCAAAGCGTATCACGAGACCACACCGACTCGCGAGCGGATTTGTCTCAACGGCTTGTGGCGCTGGCAGCCGGCCGATGTTAAGTCGGATGACGTTCCCGCTGGAAGTTGGGGTTTCTTCAAAGTGCCCGGATGCTGGCCGGGGATCACCGACTACA
>CAZNOE010000711.1:0-3708 GCA_964574525.1 uncultured Bifidobacteriaceae bacterium | reverse complement strand
GCATTTTCTGAGTTGTGAATTCCTCGCCCATCCAATGTTCGCCCGCAGTGACTTTCAATACGATCTTTGCTGTTGCGCCGAACGTCCGGTGCGCTTGCATCGCTCGGAAGAGGCTTTCGCGCGTAGCCTGCCCGGCCCACACGCAGGCAAAGCTGGCGCTCGTGGACATGTGATCGCTGCTGGCAATGATGCCGAAATGGTGTCCGCCGCTTAATCCCTGCTGCATGTCGGCTTCGCAGATGTTGTTGCGCATTCCTTGATAGATTTCCAGCAGCGTGCGGTGCGTGTCGTCTTTATTTTTCCAAAGCACCGGATTGAACGGCTGGTGCGGAATCGTGATCGTGTTTGTGTCGAGTTCCTTCCAGAACTGGGGCAGGGGATAGGTGTGGGGACGCAGCATGTCGTCGCGCAATGAAATGACGTTGTGGTCCGTGTCGCCCCGGCTGCGTTCGTAGCTGTAGAACGGGATGAACTTGCCGACAAGCGCGTGGCGATCAACTTCTTTGCGCGAACGCCACCAGATGTGCGCGAGCGGTTCGCCCATCTGCAAATCATGCGTGTGATCGGTGATGCCGAGGAAATCCAGCGGCGCGGCGTCAATCGCGTAACGATAGGCATCGTCAATTGTGCCGTCCACCGGCGAGAAGCAGAGCGAAATGTCGGTGTGCCGGTGCAGGTCGCCGTAGAAAAGCTCGTAGTGTTTGCCGGCCAATTCGGCGGACGGGCGCCGGCGCGGTTTGCTGGAAACCTCTGCGGGTTTCGAGTCGAGAGTCCGAACTGACTTCTTCGCCGGTGCGACGGCGTTTGCTTCCCCGAGTTTGATCTCTGCGAACGCGACGCCGTGTGGATCAGATGTTCTGCGCCGGTCCGTGCGGCCCGTAGTCCATGCGACGCCGATGCCGTCGGGCAACGCGGTAGCACTGATACGCTGCATTCCGTCTCCTTGGCCCTCTGCAAACGAATAGAGCCTTGACCAACCGTCAGGCAACAAGCAGCGCGCGTAAACCCGCATATTTTCCTGCTTGTGGGTGGCGAGTTCGATGCCGATCCACGGCACGTAGAAATGGCGATAGACAATCCACGGCCGGTTCTTTCCGTCCACGACCACTTGGGCGTTCTCATAAAACGCGCCGAAGTCCTTGAGGTCTGGCGGGGCGTTCGTGCGATTGCGCGCCAATTCAAAAGACGGTTGCGGGATTTCATATTCCGTCAGCTTGGAATTCTTTTCGTCCAGTTCTGCCAGGTGCAATCGGCGAAAGCGATGAACCGGGCCGACCTTATCGGTCATGCGCGTGGAGTCCTTCCTGCCCGCGACCCGCGCGGTGTAGTGTTGTCCCCAATTCTCACCGTCCTCCTCCCAGGACACCCAGAGCTTCCCGTCTTTGCCTGAGGCGATTTGGGCATGGGCTTCATACGCCGGGCTGCTCGCTACGGCGCCAGCGTCATTCCATTTCCAATCTTTCGTGAGTGCTCTACGGAAAATGTCGTAGCTCTTTCCGCCAGCGGAATCCCAAGCCACGTGCAAGTCTCCTCCTGGGAGCACCGTTGCGCTTGGGTTCCATTCGTTCCGGTCAGGCGAGGCGGTCGCGTTCCCGTGCGGTGGAATGGAATTCGTCGAGACTCGACAGACGGCGATGTCGAACTGACCCGCGCGATCGCTCTGCCAGACAAGCCACAATCCATCGTTGGGGTCGCTGACCGCTCGATGATTCACATCCGCGCCAGGTGTGCGACTCAGTCGCTGCGGCAACGCGAACCCTCCAGCAGCTTGATGGCCTTGCAGAAATACATCCCAATTTCCCTTTTCCGGCGCGGCTTCGTAACTCACCCAGACTTGTTCGTGTGCGTCCACCGTCACCGTCGGATTCGCATAATCGCCGGGCTGGTCGCTCAGTTTGGTTTTAGATTTCCACCCATCCTTGCCGCGCATGCCAACCCAAAGTTCATCGCCCTTGCCCGGCACAAACTCCAGCCACGCCAGCCACAAACCGTCTTTGCTCGCTGCGATGCCCGCGTCGTAGGCAAATTGATTTTCCAGCAGCGTGGAGGGAACGATTTCATCCGCCTTGTCGAAGTGAAACCAGTGCGTCTCGTTGGTTTCAGCCGCGCGTGCGGCGATTGCCGACACGAACAGGATACCAAAGAGAACTGCCGGCTTCATTCGATTCATAAGACGTCCGCGAACTGGTTTTCGATTTTCCCTCACCCTGACCCTCTCCCATCCGATGGGAGAGGGAACAGCGATTGACCGTTTCCGTTTTTTGTGCGCGCTTCGAACAACTACAGATTCTGGACATTCCAGCCACCGGCGAACGATTCCCCCTCTCCCGTCAGTCGGTAGAGGGCCGGGGTGAGGGTCACTTCAGCTTCAAGAAGTTTTTCAGAATCTGCCGCCCGCTCTCGGTCAAAATGCTTTCCGGATGAAACTGCACGCCCCAGATCGGATACTGCTTGTGCTTCACGCCCATGATTTCGCCCTCGTCGGTCTCGGCGGTGATTTCCAGGCAATCCGGCACCGAGTCGCGTTGAATGACCAGTGAATGATAGCGCGTGGCGGGAAACGGATTCGGCATTCCTTCGAACAAATCCTTTCCGTTGTGTTTAATCAGCGAGGTCTTGCCGTGCATCATGCGGTAATTGACCACCACGTTCGCGCCGAAGACGTGGCCGATGCATTGGTGGCCGAGACAAACGCCCAGCGTCGGAATTGTGGTGCTGAAGGTGCGGATGATTTCGTTCGACAGGCCCGACTCCTTGGGCGAGCACGGTCCGGGCGACACGAGAATGCGGTCCGGATTCAGCGTGCGAATTTGCTCAACGGAAATCTGGTCATTGCGATGGACCTGCATTTCCACCTTCATCTCGCCGAGATACTGCACGAGGTTGTAGGTGAATGAATCGTAATTGTCTATGACGAGAAGCATTTTCTGACGACGACGCAACGCTAGTGTGAAAGGACGCCGGCTGGGACGATTTCCTTAGTCGCGCCGGGCGGTTGCCAGGATAGTTTGCACCCGGCGTCAACGTCGTTTTCAAAAAACTCGACCTTGAGGGTGTGATCTCCGGCCTTTAACTCTGCGTCGCCCGACTTCTCCTCCATCGCGTGCAGCCCATTGTGATCAATGATCTGCTTGCCATCAATGAACAGCCGCGAGCCGTCATCGGACTCCAGCGTGAAGGTATAGTTGCCGTCCTTCGGTGCGTGGATTTTTCCCGTCCAGCGGACATAGAAAAAATCAACCAACTTCGTGCCGTGGAACCCCTCCTGAGTGCTTTCAAAATTGATGGTGTTGTCCACCCGTTTGACGTCCGGTACCTTGTCGGCTGGAATCGTCGGAAAATCCTCCAGTGAACTGCCCAGGTCAAAATACTCGCCCAGCAGCCCGGACGCAGAAGCGACCGCGGATTCCGTTGAGGCCGATCCATGGAACAAGGCTGAGGCGGGAACTATTTCCTTCGAGCCCGCCGGCGGTTGCCAGGAGAGTTTGCACCCGGCGTCAACGTCGTTTTCAAAAAACTCGACCTTGAGGGTGTGATCTCCGGCCTTTAGTTGCGCTTCGCCCGACTTCTCCTCCATCGCGTGCAGTCCGTTGTGATCAATGATCTGCTTGCCATCAATGAACAGCCGCGAGCCGTCGTCCGACTCCAGGGTGAAGGTGTAGTTGCCATCCTTGGGGATGCGGATTTTACCCGTCCAGCGTGTGTAGA
>CAZNOE010000710.1:0-3708 GCA_964574525.1 uncultured Bifidobacteriaceae bacterium | reverse complement strand
GCGGAGTAGTCGGCCCCGGGCGCGAGATTCGCGCTCAATAGCAGTTGGTCGTGCGGGCGCACGAGGCCGGCGAGTTTTGGCAGAATGTTCCCGGGTTCAAAATTCGGAATCATTCCGAAGAATGTGATCAGCCGCGTGACTTCGGCTGGCCGTTGCTTTTGGAGAATTGCCGGCAGGTCCTCCGCAGAGGCGAGGTCGAATACGAACGGGAGACAATTTTCTTCAGCGACCACGGACAACGCTGTCTGCCGGGCCACGAGCACCATCGCCGTGCTCACGTCGCACGGCGTGTAGATCGTTTCCTTTCCAAAAATGCTGAGTTGCTTGAGCAACTGCGTGTCTTTCTGGCCGCCCCCGCAACCCAGACCGACGACGTGAACGCGTGAGGTTTGGTGACTCGCGACGGCGGCGGCAAAAGCGGCACTGTAAACTTTGACGCAATCGGGATCGTTGCGCGATGGCGAGTATGCCTGATGCAGCGCGAGCCATTTCTGCGTCTGCTTGACGCTATCGTAGTGAAACTTGTGGTTCACCTGACGCGCGCGCAGAGACTCCAACAAATCGCGGCGCACCGCTTCGGGAAACTGGCTGGCGTGAATGGTGACGTTGGCAACGGGTGACACGCAGAGGTTGTCGCCGATTTGCCCGGTGAAGACAAGCCGCGTAAAAGAAGCTCTGAGCCTATCTTTGCGGGAAGATTTGGTAGAGCAAAAGGTAAATCATCACACCGGTCACGGAAACGTACATCCAGATGGGCCAGGTCCAGCGGGCGATTTTTTTATGTCGTTCAAAGTTGCCCTTCAACGCGCGCGCAAGCGTGACGACGACGAGGGGCAGAATCACGACCGCACCGACCAGGTGAGTATAAAGAATCGTCAGGTAGATTGGACGGAACCAGAGCGGCTTCAGGAAACTCGTGTGAGCCGCGCCGTAAGTGCGGCGCATCCACGTGTGGTAAGTGACGTAGCACGCCAGGAAGAGCAACGAGGCGCAGCAGGCAGTGATCATGCAGTTGCGATGCGCGTTCCGGTTGCCACGTTTGATGAAGCGGAAACCGAGCACCAGCAAAACGGCAGTGAAGGCGTTAAGGCTGGCGTTGACGGCCGGGAGATCTGAGAAACTCATCGTTCCCGCTCGAGTTGTTGCACCGCGGCGAGGATTTCCTTTTGCGCCCTTATCGGATCAACGCCTTCGCCCTCGGTCTCAAAGACGCCGCGCAAGCGGGCTTGTTTGTCCACGACCACGAAAATGGTGCTGTGAATGAAAAGGTCTTGCGGGTTTTCGCGTTCCTCGGGTTTCTTCTCGATGGCGGTGAACTTGAGGCTGTCGATGGCCAGCGCGGCGATCTCTTTTTTCGTGCCGGTCAGAAACATCCAACGATCCAGGTTCGCGCCGAAACGCGCGGCGTAGGTTTTCAAAACCGCCGGTGTATCTGTGCCGGGATCGGTCGTCAGCGTGACCAATCTGGCATTGCTTGCGGGCGGCAATCCATCTTGCAGCGCTCTCATCTGCTTCGTCATGCGTGGGCACGGACCCGCGCAGCTCGTGAAGACGATGTCGGCGACCCACACATGCCCGCGCAAGTCAACGAGCGTTACGGTTTGGCCGTTTTGGTTTGTCAGCATGAAATCCGCAACGTTGCCGAGCACCTGCGGCGCGGCGGCGCGCCCGCGTTTGGGTTCGACCCGCGAAAGCGCCGCGGCAACGGCCAGAATGACGATGAGCAGGCCAATGCCGACCCAAAGGGTCCGTGAGAGCCGTTGCGGGATTTCATCCATACATGATTACGAATTGCAGACTGACGCTATGGCACTGAGGGAACGCGGGGCAAGAATGAACTTGGGAAAACGCGGCGCGGATTCGTTGATTACCCGGTTGAGCCTTGCCGCCGTGGGATTACTCAAAAGTCGTGGCCCCGCCCGATTTCGAGCCAACCCATTTGTCGAACGCCTCCTGGCTTTCGACGATGAGAAAACCCCCGGACATGCTGGAATGGCTGTTGCCGCAAAGCTGCGCGCAATTGATTTGATAACGGCCTTCTTTGGTGGGCCGGAACCAGATGGGGATGCGCATGCCCGGGATGGCGTCCTGGGTCAGCCGCATGGCAATCACCTTGAAAGAATGAATCACATCCTTGGAACTGATGTAGGCGATGACCGGCTTGTTCACGGGGACATGAATTTCAGGCGCCGGAGCCATCTGCACGTCGTCCTTGCCCTTCGGGTCACCGGGGTCAATGCCGAACAGATTGGTATCATTGACGAAGTGCATGTCCTGTTTTCCGAACGTCGAATCCTTGCCGGGATAACGCACGTTCCAATTGAATTGTTGCGCGACGATATGAACCACAGTGGATTCGCTCTCGGGAGGGAACCCTTGCGCGGCCCTGGCCCACAGCGGCACAGCGACGAAAATGAGCAGGACGGCTTCCACGCCGGCCACGATGATCTCGATGTAATTGGAGGCATGGTTGCGGACGCCCTGATAATCAGCCTTCGGATTGCGCGCGCGGCGAAACCGGTAGAGCGTAAAGAAAAAATAGCCCAGCCAGCCGACGAACAGCGCAATCATCAGCCAGTGGACCCAGATGATCAGAAGATCAACATCCCGTCCGTTCTCCGAGGCCAGCACGGGCAAACCGAGCAACTTTTCCATGATCAATCTTTCTTAACCTGCGATTCGTCCGACTCAGCGGCGCGGACGGAGGCCGATTTCCGGTTGATGACCACAAAGAACGTGGTGATACCGGTCAACACAAATGCGATCATTCCCAGCAAAGTAAAAATCCCCCAGTTCATTCCCTGCGCGAGGGGCGAGTCCGATTGGCCGTAACAGGCCGCGCAGGCAAAGACTGGGTCCGCGCGGAAGGCGAGAAGCGAGCACGTTGCCAGCAGGAACTTTTTGACGGTTGGGAGATGGCTCATAGATAACTCACGTTCCTGGTCTTCTTCAGAAAGTAACGCTCATAGACAATCAGTCCCGCACCAACAACGAGCGCACCCATGCCGTATAACAAATCAGAGGTGCGCCCGTCCGTCCCGGCATAATCCTTGAGCCACCAGACGCCACAGCCGAAGGCCAGCGCGCTCGCAGCGGTGATGAAGACGATATGGAAGGCCTTGAGTGACATGATCAGCGCGTGATGGTGTGCAAGGGGAAATCGTGCATGGACCAAAGCGTCAAGAACATCAGGCCGATGAAGAAGAACGCCGTGAAGACCAGGATGGCGTAGATCATTTTGCGCTCGGAAATCAGGTGCATGAAGTAGCACGCCACGAGCGATCCTTTGATCACGGCGACAAATAGCGCGATGGCGATGGTCAGAGGCACACTGTCGAGGTGCATGTAGTTCAGCCCCACCGTGACGATGGTGCCGACCAGCAGCGCAACGAAAACGGTGATGTAAACGCGAACGTGTTTCGCGATGTCGTGGGAATGGTCGCTCATATAATCGGTTTAGAGAAGATATAGCACGGGGAACAGGAATATCCAAACCAAGTCAACGAAGTGCCAGAACAGGCCGGACACTTCGACCCGGTTGATGTAACGCTCCGGATCAGTCTTCCACATCTTCGCGCCCGGTCCCCAGATGTAGAAAATCACCAACGCGCCGAAGAGTACGTGCAGGGCGTGCAGCGCCGTGAGCGTGAAATACACCGCGAAATAAGTGCTGTGGGCGGGAACGAACGCGGAGAGGCGCTTCACGTC
>CAZNOE010000709.1:0-3713 GCA_964574525.1 uncultured Bifidobacteriaceae bacterium | reverse complement strand
CTTCGACCGAGACATCAAATCCCTTCCCGCCGAGGATGGCGGCGCATTTGCGCGCATCGCGCTCGCTGAAGAAACCGCGATAGTCGAGCGAGCCGACGATCGGATACCACCACGTCTTCGGTTCGAGCGAAAACTCCGGCGCGGCGCATACGTTCCACACCGCGTAAGGCCGGTTCAAATCCACGTAGTGCCGGTAATGCCCGTTGACGGGCAACTTGAGTTCGCGTTTGGCGAACTCGCAGATCTGCGCGGTCAGTTGCAGCTTCGTTTTGAGTTCAGCGGCGGTGGAAGGGTCGGCCAGCAGTCTTTCGCACGACCGCTGGTGTGTGAGTATCTGGCACTGGCCGCGCACCGCTTGCGCGTAGTAGCCGACAGTCTGACAGCCACTGAAGGCGGCGGCCGTTATAATGAACAGCGCACCGGCCAGAATTCGCCGGGCGCGCGCGGAGGGTCGTTTCGGTCGCATTGTTCGGGCTTGAATCTAGTGAACGAAACGCGCTTGCCAAGCGCGGCGAAGAGGAGAATGATTTCCTCCATGGGCTTAGGGCATCTGCATCGGGTAACAAACTTCATTGACCGGGATATGAACACTCCAATCACTCCAACCTCAACTGTCACGACGCGCCGGGAATTTCTCAAAACTTCGGGCAAAGCCGCCGCGGGCGCCGCGCTGGCCAGCGCCATCGCCGCGCGCAGCCGCGCCAGCGAAAACAACACGATCAAAATCGCCCTCGTCGGCTGCGGCGGACGCGGTGGCGGGGCGGTCGCTCAGGCGTTGTCCACCACCGGCCCAACGAAACTGTGGGCGATGGCCGACTTTTTCGAGCAACGCGTTCAGAGCACGCTCAACAATCTCAAGCCAAAGTTTGAGAAACAAATGGACGTGCCGCCAGACCGGCAGTTCGCCGGCTTGGACGGATTCAAGAAGGCGATTGATTCGCTGGACAAAGGCGACGTGGTGTTGCTGGCCACGCCACCGGCGTTCCGGCCGATTCACCTCGAGTACGCAGTGGCCAAGGGCGTCCACGTGTTCATGGAAAAATCGTTTGCCGTGGATGCTCCCGGCATTCGGCGGGTGCTCAAGGCCGGTGAAGAGGCGGCAAAAAAGAATCTCAAGATTGCCGGCGGTTTGATGAGCCGCCACTACACGCCGCTGGAGGAAGCAGTTCAGCGAATCCACGAGGGCATCATTGGCGAGGTCATCACAAGCTGGGCCTATCGTTTGCACGGGCCGGTCGGATTCAATCCGCGCTCGCCGGACAAGAAGGAACTGGCGCACCAGATCGCGAACTACAGTTGTTTCACCTGGCTCAACGGCAGCTTTATCGTGGACTGGCTCATCCACAACATTGACGTGTGTTGCTGGGTGAAGAATGGCTGGCCGGAATCGGTCCAGGGCATGGGGGGTCGGCAGGTGCGACGCGATGCTGACCAGCTCTTCGATCATTACGGAGCAGAGTTCACATTCCCGGATGGGACAAAGATGTTTGCGCAAGGCCGCCACATCACGAACTGCTGGGACTTTTTCGGCGACGTGATCCACGGCGCTAAAGGCTCGGCGATTCTGGGCGAAGGGCAACCCAAGCCGCGTCTCTTCAAAGGCCACAAGCAAACGTCGGCGAATCTGCTCTGGAGTTACAAAGGCCCGGAATGCGACCACTACCAACACGAGCATGATCTGCTGTTCGACGCGATCCGCAACGACAAGCCCTACAACGAGACCGAGCGCTGCGCAAAATCATGCCTGACCGCGATCATGGGCCGCATGGCCTGCGAATCCGGCCAGATGATCACGTGGGACGAAGCGCTCGCCTCGAATGTCGAACTGGCGCCGGGCCTGGAGAACTTCACGATGGATTCAAATCCGCCCGCCACGCCGGATGCTGGCGGCAAATATTCCATCGCTATGCCAGGCAGCACAAAGGTGCTCTAACCGTGTCGAACATGACTCGAGAATTCCTCAAGCGCGTGGGGATTTCCGCGCTGTTGTTGGCTGGCGTTGTTGCAACATCCGCGAAAGTCATCACTTATCCCGCTCCGAGCGGCGAACCATTGTCAGACGATTACCAGGTCTGGGCCGATGGGCAGAAGGTGGATGTTTACACCGCGCGCGTCCTTGATCCGCCGTTCGCTGGGAAGGAATGGGACTTCGGCGGGCCGTATGCGTTCGCGAACTTCGATATGAAATGTCGCACCACGGTCCGCGTAACTTCGAAGCGTTCGTTGCGCGATGTCGTCATCCGGCCAGAGTCGGCAGGTGTTCGGTTCAAGCTCGCCGACGATCACACCCTGACGTTCACGCTCGACCGCCCGTGCAAATTGAGCATCGAACCGGATGGGAAGAAAGGGCCGTTGCTGCTTTTCGCCAATCCACTGGAAACCGGCGCGCCCAAACCTGGAAAGCGCAGTCTGATTTACTTTGGTCGCGGCGTGCATCAGCCCGGACGCATTGACGTAACGAATGGCCAGACCCTGTACCTGGCTGGCGGCTCGGTAGTGAAAGGCGCGGTCGCGGCGCGGGGAAACGACATCCGCATCATCGGTCGCGGCATCCTCGACGGCTCCGATTACGAATGGCTCAAAGGGCCGTTTCACGTCACGCTCGGCATCACGGGCACGAACGTGCTCGTCGAGGGCATCACCATCCGCGGCTCGTCGCACTGGACAATTGTTCCGCACCACAGCCGGCACGTAACCATTCGCAACGTGAAAATCTGCGGTGGCCGCGTGCAAAACGACGATGGCATCAACCCGTGCAACTCGCAGGACGTGCTCATCACGGATTGTTTCATCCGCAGCGACGATGATTGCGTGGCTTTGAAGGGACTCGATTCCAACGCGCCGAACAACAACGTCGAGCGTATCACCGTGGAGAACTGCGTTCTGTGGTGCGACCGCGCGCGAATTTTTCTGCTCGGCCACGAGAGCCGTGCGTCCTTCATGCGCGACGTGACCCTGCGCAACCTCGATATCATCCATTTCGCGATGACGCCGTTCCTATTCGAGCCGGGCGAAGACATGCGATTGGAGAACATCACGGTCGAGAACGTCCGCATTCACGGCGAACGCCAGCGCGAGTTCATCCGCTTGAGGCCGGTCGTCAACCAATACATGCAGAAAAAAGTCCCCGGGTTTGTCAGCAACGTGCGATTTAATAACGTTTCCGTAAATGGCGAACCCGGCGCATACCAGGTGCAATTGGCCGGCGCCGACCCCGAACACAATGTCCGGGACATCACCTTCGATAAAGTTTCAATTCTCGGCACGAATCTCATGTTGCATTCGCCGCAAACGCGGGCCGGCGACCACGTCTTCAACGTTCGCTTCTGGCAATAAGAACGGCGGACGCAGTTCGGACTTCGCGTTTAGCCGACTTGGGTAAAGGGAAACCCGCCAAAGAGTTCTCTTGTTTGCCCGGTTCGGAATGCTATCTTTCTTCCATTCCACGGGCTTTTGTAACAGCGCACCTGCCTTGCGCGCGAAAAAAAATCCCGTCGCCGATATCTAATCAAAAAAACGAAAGCCAAAAAGGAATCCCATGAAACGAATGATGCTGCTGCTCACTGCCGTCGCTGCACTCTTTGCCGTCAACGCCACCGCCCAGGATTGGGCCAAGGCTCGGCTCGAAAAATCGCCACGCCATCTGGAGTGGGTCAAAGTCAAACACGGCAACCGCGAGGTGAATTGTTCCATCGCCTATCCCGAAGTGAAGG
>CAZNOE010000708.1:0-3723 GCA_964574525.1 uncultured Bifidobacteriaceae bacterium | reverse complement strand
CGCCGTGTTGCCAGAGCAGCGCGAGAATGCCCTGCAACACCTGGCCGCCACGCGCGCCACGGAATTTCTTTTCGATGGCGAGCAAACGGATTTCACAGATTTTACGCCCGGCCGGCAAATGGGAATCGAGGTCCGGGAGTTTCTGGTCGAGCGAGAATGGACGGTCGCCACGCACGGCGAGCATGCCGGCCAGTTTCTGATCGCGGAGGCAAATCAGATACGTGTTTTCCGCATGGAACTTGTCCACCAGCCGTTGACTCGATGAAGGTTGGTGCTGCGGAATCTCCTCGACGAACGTCCGGTAGTTGAGCCGATGAATCTGCTCGAACTCCCAGTCTTCCGACGCAACCTTGAACACGAAGGGTGATCGTGTGCTCATAATTTTGGCCGTTCAGGTTTCGCGGCGACTCCGCGCCGCGCCGCGAGGGCGGGGATTTCTTCCACAAAATTCTTCCGATGGGCAAACAAAACCATCGCGCCGAGGAAGGCAACGATTACGACTTTCAATCCATCGTGATCCAGCCAGTAGCTGATGAGCGGCAGACAAATATAAGCGAAGAGGCCCGGCAAAACCGTCCGTCGGCTGAGCGCAAACCCGGCGGCGAAAATCACGACATAAGCAATCACAAGTTGGTAATCGTAAACCACCAGCGCACCCAGTGAAGTCGCCACGCCTTTGCCGCCGCGAAAGAAGAGTTGCGCCGGCCAGATGTGTCCCACGACCACCGCGAGCATCGCCAGTGCTGCCAGCAGGTTGTTCCCCGTGAAACGGTGCGCCGCCCAAACCGCCAACACACCTTTGGCCACGTCGCCGAGTACCGTCAGGAAAAACCCCGTCCGTCCCAGAACGCAGCTTACATTGCGCGCCCCGATGTTGCCGCTCTCGATCTCGCGGATGTCGCGCCCGGTTCGCGCGCGAACCAGGTAATAGCCCGTGGCAAAGCAGCCCAACACGTACGCCCCCGCGGCGCAGACCGTGGCCTGTCCGCCGTTCGTTGCCTGCAACTGTTCCATCCACGCCATAGTTCAAAACGTCGTCACTGCCTCTCTGACTGCGCACGGGCCAACTGTATTCTGGCGACGCTGCAAAGTGTGAATTGATAATTTCGACCCGGCCTTCGTTTCGTTCAATGTTTCAGCACCTGAACGGCTTGATCAACTGGCTGGAGTTAAACAGAAGAATATCCAGCGTGCGAGGATTATTTTTGGGGCCGGAAACTGACTTACCCGCTCAACTGCTCAAAAGCCGACTCGCCTCGCTGGAATCAGAGTTGTCACGCCGAAATCAGATGAAGGCGGATGGCGCAGGGAAAACTGGAGAGCTTCTTTGCACCTCCACGATTTGGCGACTTGGCATTAAATCGTGATGGACGACGTGAGCAATAGGCGTTTGAATCACAAGAACCTGAAAGGCAAACAATGAAACTGAAAATCATCCTCGCTCTTGTTGTAATCGGAGCAATGCTCGCGTGGCAAGCCGGGGCGCAAATCTACGACACGAACAATGTTGTCGTGCAAACATTCGCCGGTTCTGGCTTTACTGGCCTTGTGGATGGACAGGGAACGCTTACCATGTTCAATTCTCCTATGGCAGTTGTTGCCGATTCATCAAGCAACCTTTTTGTCTTGGACAAAGGAAATGCGCGAATCCGAAAAATTACGCCAGACGGTGCGGTGACAACATTCGCCGGTGGCGGAGGATCAATGACGGGTTACGGAACAAATGCTTCAGTGGGCTTGTTCGGCTCGATGACCATTGACCATTCAAACGTATTGTGGCTCACCTGGAATCTCTCAGATTATCCTTCTTCGACATTGGTGCGAATCGGAAGTGACGCCTACGTTTCGAGGACTAATCTTAGCGGAATCACACACGCAAGAGGCATCTGCGTGGATTCGGCAAACAACATTTATGTGTCAGATGTCCTCGGAAACAAAATATACCGTTGGCGAACCAACGGTGCCTTGGAGGTTTTTGCTGGTTCAGGTAACAATGGGTCTGTAGACGGGAATGGAATTTTTACTTCGTTCAGTGGGCCTTCGGCCTTGGCGGCTGATGCTGCTGACAACATTTATGTTTGGGATTCCGGGAGTGGGATTCGCAGAATCAATCAGAACCGGGATGTTGTGACCATAGTTCGCAACAATTCATCAGATTCAGATGGTGTGGGGACAAATGCTTCGTTCAGTTCATTTTCCGGAATGTGCGTAGATAGTCTTGGAAATGTCATTGTGGCTTGCGACTCTTCCGTTCGCAAAATGACGGCGACCACAAACGTAACGACACTAGCGGGAAGCTTCACGCAAACAGCTTACACTAACGGCCCTGGCAATCTCGCGCGGTTCAGCGGGGCAATCGGAGTCTGTGTATCGCAAGGCATGATTTTCGTTGCGGACTCCAATAACGAGCGGGTTCGGAACATTACTTTCAATCCATCGTCGGAAGTTGTTTCACCAGCCAACTTGCAATTGAACAATTATCCGGGCCTGCAAATTGTTGGCACAGTCGGGCGCACTTTTCAGATTCAAGTGTCACCCGACCTGAACACTTGGAGCACAGTGGCAACCGTGCTGCTCACTTCCAGCCCGTATTTGTGGATTGACCAAAATCCCATCAACGGAAAGAAGTTCTACCGCGCATTGCTGTTGCCGTGAAAGCAAGCCGCTTTGGAAATTCGGACGGCACTGCGTCGTCCGCGACTTGCCGTGGAGCGAGGAAATCATGCTGAACGAGTCGCAACTGCGAAGCATATTGCTGAGTTCGGAAACGAATTGGGTCGAACGGAAGAAGTCATTTCATCCAACCGATACAAAGACAGTCATCGTAGCTTTTGCAAATTCCGTCCCGGAACGCCAACATGCTGTACTGTTCATTGGCGTTGGTCCCGACGGCAAGTTTACCCACGTTGGAAATGCGGATAAGACCCAACGAGACATCCGTCGAATTGCAGAACAAGAGTGCTTTCCAGCAATTCGATGCTCACCGACCGTTGTGCGTGAAGGTGGAGTGGAACTCATTGCCGTAGTAGTGGAATTCAGCAAAGAGCGTCCTCACTTTGCCGGCCACGCGTATATCCGCGTCGGTTCTGAAACCCGCAAAGCAAGCTTGGAAGTAATGGCAGATTTGATAGCGAGCCGCAATGACAAGGTTCGCCGGCTTCTAGTGGATAAAGGGCACTTGGTCACCGTTATTGCAAAATCTAGATTCAATATGCATTTCCCGGGGAGGATGTTGCGCGGTGAAAACCCGGATGTGAAGACTGACCGGTTAGAGCATAGTGAATGTAGGGTTGAGAGTTGCGATACATTTGTGCTCCACTACCATGAAGTGGCAACAGCAGTTAATCACGCAGCACCGATCGACAGTATCGTGATCGATTACGATACCGAGGAGCAAAGGACGCTGCTTATCATAGACCGGCGGCTCTCATAGCGGCCCTGACTGCCGATCCTCGTACAACTAAGCTTTGTGGGCACGGGGCGGCTTGCGAGTCAAGATGATGTTCTTTTTACACGGTGCGGAGGTCCGCAACCTGCCATTTCGCGTGCGTGGCTCCGCCGCAGTTGAATCCGTTTGCAAAAATTGAGCTTTGCCCCTTCACCCGGAAACATAAAATGAAACTGTCTGTCACGCCGCGTTGTCGTATATATTTTGAGGCTTGGCCACCGTGGGTTTTCCCAACATCGGCTTGCAAGGGTTCGCGCCCAAGCTGGCCAAGGGCG
>CAZNOE010000707.1:0-3723 GCA_964574525.1 uncultured Bifidobacteriaceae bacterium | reverse complement strand
GGGAATTATATACTTGACTCCCTCGGCAAAAAGGGGTAGTTATCTACTACATTTTTGAGAGGGTTTCGCAATGAGCCGGTCCACGATTTCGACCTACCAGATTTTCAAGCTCTACCCGGACGAGGCGGCGGCTCGGGCCTATATCGAGTCGCGCCGCTGGCCCAATGGGGCGATCTGTCCGGTCTGCCAAGAAGCGAAGCGGCTTACCCCGCGTCCGAAGGGCTTCTACCGCTGCAACGCTTGCAAGAAGGATTTTACCGTCCGCACAGGCACGATTTTCGAGCGATCGCACATTCCGCTTAACAAGTGGATTTACGCCATGTACCTATTGATGACGGCCCGCAAGGGCGTCTCCAGCCTCCAACTCGGCAAGGAGATCGGCGTCACGCAAAAGTCGGCTTGGTTCATGCTCCAGCGTATCCGCGAGGCATGCGGCAATGATCTGACCGTGCTGCGGGGCATCGTCGAGATCGACGAAACCTACGTCGGCGGAAAAGAGCGCAACAAGCACTCCAAGAAGAAGCTCCGGTCCGGTCGCGGGTCTGTGGGCAAAACCCCGGTGCTCGGGATGCGCGAGCGCGGCGGTCGCACTCGGGCCAAGCCGGTCGCCGGGACTGACGCGGGCAACCTTCACGCCGCTGTCCATCAGCATGTCCAACCCGGCTCGATGCTCCATACCGACGAACATTCCGGCTATCAAGGACTCGGCGGTATTTTCTACGGCCACGAGTCGATCAATCACGGCGCGCATGAGTACGTCCGCGACGACGTGACAACCAACAGCATCGAGTCGGTATGGGCGGTGATGAAGCGCGGGCTGCATGGCGTTTATCACCACGCCAGCGAGAAGCACCTTGCCCGGTACGTCAACGAATTTACCTTCCGCTTGAATGATGGCGACGTGAAGCGGCACACTCTGGAACGCCTAGCGAGTCTGGTGACGGCGTCCTTCGGACCCCGCATCACCTACCGCGAATTAACGGCGTAGGGGCGGGGACCATGAGCCTAAATCACGGCGCGCTAGATCGCATCACCGACACCGTTCTGAAATACGACCCCAGGATCGCGAAGAAACAAGAAGCGGTCAAGCAGGGCGGATTCGATATCAACCTTGCCGACGCCTTCGTGTGGCTCGCAAAGCGAGACGCGAACTCGATTCACGCGATAGTCACGGACCCACCTTACGGGCTGAAGGAATACACGGACGAAGAGAAGGCGAAGCTCCGCAACGGTCGCGGCGGCGTCTGGCGCATCCCTCCCTCATTCGACGGCGTTAAGCGCATGGCGGTGCCGCGCTTCACGGTGTTGGACGATTCCGATATCGCGGCACTGCGCGCCTTCTTCGTGAAATTCGCCAAGCAAGCATTACGCGTTCTGGTGCCGGGCGGTCACGTCATGATCGCAACAAACCCGCTGCTCTCTCAGCACGTCTATGGCCCCATGATGGACGCCGGTTTCGAGAAGCGGGGCGAGATTATCCGGCTTGTGCAGACGTTGCGCGGAGGGGACCGCCCGAAGAATGCCCACAAGGAGTTCAAGGGCGTTTCCGTCATGCCGCGTTCGGCATGGGAGCCGTGGGGCCTATTCCGTAAACCTTGCGAAGGGCGGGTGCAGGACAATCTCCGCAAGTGGGGCACCGGTGGCCTTCGTCGCGTGTCGGGTCATGAACCGTTTGTGGACGTGATTCGGTCGTCTCCGACGCGGGCGGAAGAACGGAAAATCGCGCCACATCCATCCCTTAAGCCACAGGCGTTCATGCGGCAGGTCGTCGGCGCGGCGCTGCCACTTGGGCGCGGCGTCGTCTGCGACCCCTTCATGGGGGGTGGGTCTACAATCGCCGCCGCCGTGGCGGTCGGCTACAAAAGCATTGGAATCGAGCAAGACCCGGCCTATTTTCGCATCGCGGAAAAGGCGATTCCCGCTCTTGCCCGACTCGCTTTGAACGGCGCATCTTCGGGCAACGGTTCAACCGGGGGGAACGGTGCCGCTGCCAAAGCTGCCAAAAGACCTAAAGCCCGTTCATATCGAAAAGGCGGTTGAGTACGTCGAGAAAGAAACCGCCGATCTCATCGACATTTACGTTGAACAGGCAAACGTCTTTAGCGCCATCGTGGGCATTTTCGGAACAAAGGGCCTAGACGCCTTCAGCCCCTACAAGAAGCACAAGCACCCGGACGTCGCGCAACAACGCTTTCCAGACCTATCGCTACACGGCAAGGTCAGCCCGCCACCAGAGCAAGCCTTGGAGTCTAAAGGCAGTAAACGGCCATGGGCGATCCAGTCGCACTACGATCATCCGGGATGGTACATCGTCTGGCGTTACCTCGTCGATCTGACCGAGACCTATAAGCCGGGACGGCCTGTGATCGTCTGGCGCGTCGACGTCGTGTTTCTGACCGCCGAAAGCTGGAAATACGAAGGCAGCGGCGCGATGGAGGGCAAGGGCGGGCGTACCCATACGTTCGGCGTCAAGAACGCAGCGAAAATGCTTGCGGGGTGTGCGGCCTATACGCTACCGGGAGTCGTCATCAAGGGCGGGAAGCCAATCTTGGCGTAAGGGAGTCAAGTATATAATTCCCAAATGTTAGATAGATGAAGTCTATGACCAGCCGTCTGGTTCAACCAGTAGGGGAAGATCACGCCTACCGGTTAAGTTTCTTCTTGCCATCGGCGGGCTCGTTGACAATGCTACCAGCCATTCGCGTCCCTCTGCATTGCGACCTATCTGCGAGGAAGAAAATGATCGGTCGATTTATTTCTTCCCTCCGGCCAATCGCCGTTCCGATATTGATTGCCGTGACGCTTTCGGCGTGTGCGCTTGGTCGTTCGGTCATCGAAGTGACGCCGCCGGCCAGCGCCGCTTCCTCGGGAACGGCCGCGGTAAAGATCACGGAGGTGCGCGACACTCGCCGCTTCACGATCAACCCGCGCGATCCCTCTGAACCCTCGCTGGGCGAGGCGGCGGAGATCAACGATCCCAAGATCACTGCACGGGCCGTTGGGCGAAAGCGGGGCGGCTTTGGCGCCGCCTTGGGCGACGTCGCCTTACCGGAAGGCACCACGGTCGCTGGGCTGGTGCGAGGTGCGGCGCAAACGGCGTTACAAGACAAAGGATACCGGATTGTCAATGAAACGTCGCCGGACTACGCCGCCGCGCTGCCGCTTGCCCTCGATATCGACCAATTCTGGGCATGGTTTACTCCCGGCTTCTTTTCCGTGACAGCCACTTTCAAGGCGAGAGTGGTCATGAAGGGCGACCCACTTATCGGCGCCGCGCCGACGACTGCTGACGGTTTCGCCAGTCGTAGTGGGCTTGCGGTGACTGAAGCCGACTGGACCGATGTTGTTCAGAAAGGTCTGGCGGATCTCACGGCCAGGATGAGTGAGCGGATCAAGGCGCCGGCCGAGATCCCCCGCTAGCATATGATGTTCTCCCTGTTTTCTCTTCCAGTGCGAAGGTGAGTTTTCGGGTACGTCAACGTGTCCCCAACGCTGGACCAGCCGTGGTGAGAAAGTGCCGGCTGTTGATGCCGGAAGAAGCGCAAGGGGTGAACCAGGTATAGAAAATCGCGCGCGCGGGTCATCGCGACGTAGAGAAGCCGCCGTTCCTCTTCGATTTTTCGACAAACTGACAGCAAGCGGCCAAACCGGATGGCGGGCTGCCGCTCACTCTCTAGAGCGCGATTTGCAAAGGTGGAATCGGCGCTCATGCCCCTCGCCCTT
>CAZNOE010000706.1:0-3726 GCA_964574525.1 uncultured Bifidobacteriaceae bacterium | reverse complement strand
GCCACGGCGCTGCACCCGACCAGCAGGGGCATGATGATCCAAATCCCCCAGAAGTTTTGCACGATCATATCGAGCACGGAGCGTTCGGAGGTGTTCACGAACTTTTGCAGCAGGAGCACGGCAACTTGCACCACCAGCAACAGCCCGGCGAGCATGAGACTCACCTGCTGAAATTGAAATTCCTTGCCCAACAGCGCCCGGAGCGGATGCATTTTCTGGCGCACCGTTTCCGCGCGCTTCCACGGCAACCAGCGGGCGGCGCTGGGCAACGACACATTCCCTCCGGTCCAGGCCGTATCCTGCGCGTGCCGGAACTGCCAGCGCGCAAACAAATATCCCGCGACGGAGTACGTCAGCAGAAGCACGGTCGCGAGGGTGTTGCGGGTGCTGGCCTCGGCGATCTCGTCATCCAGGCTCAACACGGAGATCAAAATCGCGAACGGCACCAACACCGAAATCCAGAACGACGCGATGATCTGGCGGAAGAGCAATGTCGTCCACAGGCCGCCTGTCACGGCCACGCACGCCGTGAGAAACCAGGCGAGCGCGGTCTCCCGGCGCTCTGACGGCGGGACAAATTGCCAGTTCACCAGTCCCAGGAAGAACGAGAGTGCAATCAGGGAACCAAGGAGCACGCCGATTTTCGCGCGCCAGTATTCTCCGCGTGGGCGCGGCTGGACCAGGGCGAAGGAGAATGTGCGCGAGGATATTTCACGCCCAAACCCCGCCAGCCCGAGAAAAATGCATCCGACAGCCAGGCCGAATATCGTCAGCTGGGTCGTGGCCGAAGTGTAGGAACTGGTGACGGAATCAAAATACTCGAAGGGTAGGCCCAGCGGTATCGGTGCTATGATCAGTAGCAGAGCCGTAACCCACGCGGGCAGCAGCAGGCGGATTTCTTTTCGGACCAGCGCACTCATGATTTCGATCCCACAAGGATTTTCGAAGCGACAAAGATTTCTTCGAGTGACAGCGATTCACTTCGCAAGTCCTCCGGCTTCAGGCTCTGCAATCGGGCGATGAGCTCTTCGCTGTTCCCGTTGGCGAGGATTTCGACTTCGCGCCCGGTTTGTTGCACCCGCAGCGCACCGGGGGCTTGAAGGTTCACCGGGGGTTGGGCGAAACGGGCGCGGATTTTCTTGAACCGCTCGCGCGCGGCGTCGGCGGGCATCGTCAGCAGCTCGCGGCCTTGCTCGATAATCGTGAATTCATCAATCAAGCCCTCGAATTCGGAGATGAGATGCGTGGAGACAAACACCGTGCGCTTCCCGGCGTCGCCGTATTGATACGCGCCGATCACGGTCTGGATGAATTCGCGGCGCACGATGGGGTCGAGGCCGGACGTGGGTTCATCCAGCACGAGCAGTTCCGGTTCGGGGCAGATCGCGCCGATCAGGGCGAGTTGCGTCTTCTGACCCTTCGAGAGCTCGCTGGCCTTCTGTCTTTCGTTCAGCCCAAACCGGGCCAACAAATCCGTCTCGATGTCGCAATTCCAATGCGCGCGGAACGAAGCGAGGAAGTTCAACGTGTCGCGCACGGTCATCCAGGGATAAAACGCCACGGCGTCCGGCACATAGGCGAGCCGTGATTTCACGGCCACTTCATCGCACTGTGGGTCAAGCCCGAACACGCTCACGCTCCCCGCGGTGGGGCGCAGCAGGTTGAGGAGACACTTGATCGTGGTGGTCTTGCCCGCGCCGTTGCGACCGAAGAAGCCGTAGCAGCGGCCCCGCTGCACGGTGAGCGTCAGGCCGTTGACGGCATCGAGCTTCCCGTACCGGCGGGTGAGGTTCTTGATTTCGATGACAGGGTTCTCGTTCATGGCTTCTCCTTCTCGGATTTGTTCTTGAAGTAATCCAACCGCTCGCGCACCAGCGCGAGGAAGGTTTCGTCGTCCACTTGCAGGTGGTGCGCGGTGACGACGGCTTCATCAACTTCCTTGAGCAGGATTTTTTGCCGCACGGGCTTCGTGAACGGCGTCGCGCCGTCTTTGAGGAAGCAGCCTTTGCCGGGAATCGTCTCAATCACGCCCTGGCTTTCCAGTTCAGCATAGGCCTTGGCGATGGTGTTCTTATTGACGCACATCTCCTCGGCCAGCGGCCGGATGGACGGGAGCGAATCGCCAGGCCGCAATGCACCCGACGCCGCGGCATAGCGGACCTGGTCCACCAATTGGAGGTAGGCGGACTTGCCGGTTTTGAAATCAATATGAAACAGCATAACCATCCATCTGTACTAATACACTGGTACAGTTGCCGACCAGCGTCAATAACGTTTTTCAGAGCGGCGATGTCGGGTTCGGCTCGGGTCAAGCAGCGAATGCCAACGCGCCGGGCCGGAGGCCAGCGCTCCGGTGATGTTTTAACCACGCGGCTTGCCCGCGAGGAACGAAATCCGGTAAGCTCGTGGCGAACGACGATGTCCAACGCCGACCATGACGTGATGCCCTCAGTCTTGAGGGCTTTTGATTATCAACCGCGCACCCGGCTGGTTTTTGGCACGGGTAGTGTGGAACGCGTGGGCGAGTTGGCGCGCGAACTTGGCGCCAAGCACATCCTGCTGGTGACGGATGCCGGCATCGTCGCCGCCGGTCATGCCGCGCATGTTCTACGCAGCCTCGAAGCTGCGAATCTGCGCGTGACGATGTTCGATCGCGCGCGCGAAAACCCCACCACGCGGTGCGTGGACGATTGTGCGGCCATCGCCAGGTCCGCGGGAGTGGACACGATGATCGGTCTGGGCGGCGGCAGCTCGATGGACACGGCGAAGGGCGGCAATTTTATTCTTACCAACGGCGGACGGATGCAGGATTACTGGGGCGTCGGCAAGGCGACCAAGCCGATGCTGCCGTTCATCGCAATTCCGACAACCGCCGGTACGGGCAGCGAATGCCAGTCGGCGGCGCTCATTGCCGACGAGAGCACCCACCAGAAGATGGCCTGCCTCGATCCAAAATGCGCCGCACGGATCGCGATTCTTGATCCGGCGCTCACGCTTTCGCAACCGCCGCGGGTGACGGCGTGCACAGGTATTGATGCCATTGCCCACGCAGTGGAGACGGCGGTGACGACCAGGCGCAATCCGCTTTCGCTGATGTATTCGCGCGAAGCTTTCCGGCTCTGCGTGCGGGCGTTTCCGGAGGTGATCTTGAATCCAGACGATCTCGACGCGCGCGGGCGGATGTTGCTGGGCGCGTCTTTCGCGGGGATGGCGATTGAGAATTCGATGTTGGGCGCGGTACACGCGGCGGCGAATCCGCTGACGGCGCATTACGGCATCGTGCATGGCGAGGCGGTGGGTTTGATGCTGCCACACGTGATCCGCTTCAATGGCGGGGACGCAACCACGCGCGCTGCTTACGCGGAACTTGCCCGAGCCGGTGACGTGGCCGGTGTTGGCGACAAACACGAGCACGCGTTGGACATGTTGCTTACACGGCTGGAGAGCGTTTTGAACCTGGCAAGCCTGCCACGCGTGCTGGCGGATTGCGGTGTTGAGCAAGCGGCCATCCCCACGCTCGCCGAAGAGGCCGCGCGCCAGTGGACGGCGAACTTCAATCCGCGGCCGTTGGCATCTGATCACTTCGCGAGCCTTTACCGGGCCGCTTTTGGGCCGCGCGGCAAAGAGGCGCCGGCTTCAGCCCAAGCCCATGGCCACGAAACTCAGCCTCACTAAACAAATCGGGCGCTGCCGAGCAGCGCCCGTATCAGGGTTGGCATAGAAGGA
>CAZNOE010000705.1:0-3729 GCA_964574525.1 uncultured Bifidobacteriaceae bacterium | reverse complement strand
TGCCGACTGGCAGTGGTTCTCCCAACGTGCCACCTGCAAACAGTAGGCGGACTTTCACTTCCGGTTAACACCTCCTCCCCCAACCCCGTTCGGTGCGTGGCGGAACAAATCCCTTGACGCGGTCCCCTGCGGTCGCAGTGTTAGCCTTGATCCGATTCGACAGCGACTTTGTCCGAACTGCCGAAAAGGAAACAGCTCATTGCCGCGGACTTTAATCTGCCAAACAATCACAGAAGAGAGTGCTTACGAATATGTTCTACTTGCCCGATTTGTCGTTCGCCCGGCGCGTGAGTTCGATCTGTTTGATTCGGCTCGCCTTCTTCGCGCTTGCGCTTTGTCCCGCCCAACGGGCCGGCGCCAACGTTTATGCAACTAACATTCGCATCCAAGGAAGCGTCTCCAACGCGGCCACCGGCACCACGGTTTTTCTGCCCTGTGGCACGGTGGGGATCACTTATCTGCTCAACGAACCAGCCAATGCCGGCGTCGTCGTGGAAATCTTCTCGGGTGGGAATGTCCTCTGGACCAAAGCCTTCGCCGGGGGAAGCCCCGGCACACTGCGCGGGATGAACCCCTGATCTGGGGCGGGACGAACAATTCCGGGATCTCTGTGCCGCTGACCAACGACTCCGTGCGCATCACGGCAGCAAGTGGTGGCAATGGTGCATGGACCCAAATCACCGACGATTTCAACGCTGGCAATTATGTAGTTCGAGCACGCGGCATCGCCGTGAATCGAAATACCAACAGCCCTTATTACGGGCGGGTCTTCGTAAGTAATGCCGAGATTGGCCCCAACCCCGGATCCACGCCGGGTGATCGGTTGGGCATTCTCATACTTAATGCCGATGGCAGCCGCGCCGAGGGCGGCTTCAGTGACGGCGGTTGGTTTTTGGCCGAGAGCAATTCCGGGCCGTCGAAAATCGAGGTCTCCGACGATGATTATGTTTATATCAACGACAGCGTTCGCGGCCTTGTCCTGCGATTTGACGAAACCATTTCCGCCACTTCGCGAACGTTTTTCCTCCGGTCCGATAACTGGCCGAACAGCAGCACCACGAATTTGAGCGGCCCATTCATCATCGGTGCGGGCACGAATACGGAATTGTGGATGGCGCACACCAATGATCCGGGCAGCACGGGCATTCGCCGCTGGACGGTTGGCAGCGGCGGCCTGATCGCCACGAATGATCCGGGGGTCACCATCGTGCAAGCCGGGACAAACTCGGATTTGAGTGTGGCCCCGTTTGATGTAGCCCTGGATCGAAGCAATCGAATTTACACGATTCAGTCCCGGGACAATACTGGCGACCCCGCTGATCGGGTCATGCGCTTTCCGGCGTACGATGGCTCAGGCGTGGCGGAAACGAACTCGGATTGGAGCGTGGGCAGCGGCGACGACAATATGCGCGGAGCTTCGGGCATCGCGGTGGATCCCACCGGCACTTACGTTGCCGTGGCCTTCCGTGGCTCCGGCAATGGCCTTGGGCGGACGGGTGGGGCCGTGAAGATCTTCAGCGCCGCCAATGGTTCGGATGTCCAGACACTGACGCCCGCCCCTTTCCACGACCACACAGACGTGGCCTGGGACAACGTGGGCAATCTGTATCTATGCGACAATGCCGACAGCGTCTGGCGCGCCTTTTCGCCGCCGGGCGCGAACACCAACACCACCGTTGCCGCGCTGACTTTGGGAGGGACCGATGCTCCGCTCGCGCCGGTGCTCTACGCGTTGAGCTATACGAACGGCCAATTTCGGTTCACGCTTGGGGGCCGGCCCAACATTGATTACGTGATCGAAGTCTCCACGAACCTCCAAACCTGGGTGCCGGTGCTGACGAATCGAGACAATTGTCTGACGCGCACGATCGTGTTGACGGCCCCGCCGGAGAACAGACGGTTCTACCGCGCCTTTGCGCCGTAGCGCTGTCCGTAGCCCGGGCATTTCACACGCGCCCATCGAAAAGGAAAAGCCGTCTGCGTCATCGATGGGACCGCGCATATCGTCGGACGGAGGCCATAAACTGCCAGTCCCTTCCGGTTTCCCGAAAACAGACACAGTTTCTCAAAACAGAAGTTCTCTTGTTTGATCGCTTCGCTGGAAAAGCATCTACGGCGTTTCCTGAGTTGGCCAGCCAGGTGATCGCTTGGCATTGAAGTCGCTATGTCGAAGCACAGACTATGTTGTACTTGCCTGGCCTTTCATCCACCCACCGCGCGGTTTCGCGCGGTCTGACCGGTTTCGCCCTTTTCGCGTTGGCACTTTGCCTCGTGCCACGTGCCCACGCCAACGTTTACGCCACCAATGTTCGTATCCGGGGCACCGTCGAAAGCAGTGCGACCAGCGCCACAGTTTATGTTCCGTGCAACACTGTCCAAATTGACTATTTGTTGAACGAACCAGCTTCCGCGGGCGTGACGGTTAAAATTCTTTCGGGCCAGATTGTTGTCCGCACGCTCCGCTTCGAGGCTGGGAATCCCGGCGCGCTACGCGGGACGAATACCGTGATCTGGGATGTGAAAGACGAAGTGGATGACTTTGTGCCCTTGGGCTACTACTCGGTGTATATCACGGCTGCCAGCAGTGGCTACGGCGATTGGACCCAAGTCAGCGATGATTTCAATGCGGGTAACTATGTGTATGCGCCCCGTGGGATCGCGGTGAACCGGAATCCCAATAGCCCTTATTACGGACGGGTCTTTGTGAGCAACGGCGAGGTTGGTTTCAATCCGCAATCCGAGCCTGGCGATCGCCTGGGAATTCGAAAGCTCAATGCCGACGGAAGCCTCGCGGACGATGGCGGCTTCGGTGATGGCGGATGGTTTTTGGCGGCGAACAACTCGCTCCCGTTGAAAATCGAGGTTTCCGATGACGATCAAGTTTACGTCAACGACGGCATTCAGGGCGTGGTCCTGCGGTTCGACCAGAACATTTCCTCTGGTTCGCGAGCGCTGTTCCTCCGGCCCGACAATTGGCCGAACACCGGCGGCACGAATCTGGGTGGTCCGTTCATCACTGGTGCAGGCACGAATACCCAGGTCTGGATGGCGGACGCCAATAATCCGGGCAGCGTCGGCATTCGCCGTTGGACGGTTGCCAGCACCCGCACCGTTGCGACCAATAATTTGGGCCTCACCATCGTCCAAGCCGGCGCCAACTCGGATTTGAATCTGGCTCCGTACGATGTGGCCTTGGATCGGAGCAACCGGCTTTACACGATTCAGTCGCGGGACAACAGTGGCGATCCGGCTGATCGGGTGATGCGTTTTCCAACCTACGATGAGTCGGGGACGCCACAGACACTCTCGGATTGGAAGATCGGCAGCGGCGATGACAACATGTGTGGGGCTTCGGGCGTCGCAGTGAATTCCACCGGCACTTACGTTGCCGTGGCCTTCAGCGGGGCCGGCGTCGGCTTTGGCCGGACAGGTGGCGCCGTGAAGATTTTCAGCGCTGCGGATGGTTCGGATGTCCAGACGCTGACGCCGGGACCGTTCCATGACCACACGGACGTAGCGTGGGACAACGCCGGCAATTTATATGTCTGCGATAACTGGGACAGCATCTGGCGGGTTTTTTCGCCCCCGGGCGCAAATCAGGCCACCACGGTTGCGATACAGACTTTGGAAGCGGGTATGCCTCCCCTGGCACCGGTGCTGAGACCGTTGGGCCAGGCGAACGGCCAGTTTCTGTTCACGCTCAGCGGACGGACGAACATTGACTATGTG
>CAZNOE010000704.1:0-3732 GCA_964574525.1 uncultured Bifidobacteriaceae bacterium | reverse complement strand
GCGTTGCCAAACCAATCCCGTTTCATGGTATCGTCGTCCGTTCCGGTTTCCCACGGATACGTGCCGGGTCCCGTCCCAGTATCAAGGCGGGGGTTTCCATGTAAATCACCGGGCCGTGGGAGAGGAGATGTCCCTGGCAGTTGAAGAAACAGGCGTGCAATCGTACGGCACGGGAGATAGTTTGAAGCCATGGAATTATTGGAATATTGGGGATTACGCGAACGTCCTTTCGAACCGACGTGGGACACGCGCTTCTTTTTCCAAGACCGCGAGCATGACGAGGCGTTAAGCCGTTTGACCTTCCTCGTCGGCGAGCAAACGATGCTCTTTGGAATGCTGACCGGGGAAATCGGTTGTGGCAAGACGCTGACGCGCGCGGTTTTTTCCGAACGGCTCGAAGAGCGACGTTTCGTCGTCGGTGAGCGATTCGCGCGCTCGGGCGGAAAATAATTCAGTCGCGGGATGAATTTTGTTTTCCCCCCTTGACGAGAGTGGGCGAGCTTCCCATATTGCCATCTCGCTTGTGGCTGGATGAATTAAGTTTTTTGTATTATGGCCAAGTTGAAGGTTCGCAGTTCGGCGTCGAAACCCGCCACCCGAAAACCAAGCCGACCCGCAGCCAGAACGAGCCATTCCCTCGCGCGCGAGTCCAGAAAATCGTCCGCCAAAACCACGCCAGAAGCGGCTGCGAATGGCGCCCCGGCCTCCTCGCTTGGGGTTTCCGCAAACGGTATCACGCCGCTGAGACAGAGCACCGCCACGGGAGTCGCCGAGAAGGTCAAGGAACTGGTGCGATTGGCCCAGGAGCAAGGCTACCTCACCTATGGCGACATCAACGACGTTCTGCCTGAGAATCTGATTTCCGCGGAAGAGTTGGACGACATTTACGTAAAGCTCCGCAATCTTGAGATCGAGATCGTGGATCAGGCCGAGGTGGACCGCGTCAAGCAGCCGGAGCCCGAAGAAGAAGAAGACAAGACCCGCCTGGACATTCTCGATGACCCGGTGCGCATGTATCTCAAACAGATGGGCCAGGTACCGCTGTTGTCGCGCGAGCAGGAGGTCGAAATCTCCAAACGCATTGAAGACGCTGAAAACGAGATCAAACGCATCATTTACGGCTTCGGTTTTGCCGGCAAGGAACATATCGCCCTAGCTGAAAAACTGGTTTCCGAGCCTCCCAAGGAACGATTTGACCGCGTGATCATCGACAAGAAAATTGACAGCCGCGACACGCATCTCGGGGGTCTCCGCAAACTGATCAAGCTCGTGCGCGCCATTGACCGGCAGGTGGATGAGAAATATGCCGAATGGCAGAATGCGACCGTCAAAACCAAACGCCAGCGCGCCGTCGCCGCCTTCAAGAAGCTCGATCGCAAACTGCAGGTCACCTTTGGCAGGTTCTACTACAAGCAAAAAGTCATTGAGGAGATGGCGCTCGTCGCGGAAAACATCCACGACAAAATTCAGTTGAGCTTGCGCGCGATCAACGAATGGGAACCGCAGCGCAAGTCCCCGCAGGCGCAGGCCATCATTCAGTCCGAGCAGCGCAAGATCAAAGCATTGGAAGAATTCGTGCGGATTCCGTATCGGGATTATCTGAAGGCCTACGACCAACTGAAGCTATTCACCGCCCGCGCGCACCAGGCCAAGGGCGAAATGGTCGAAGCCAATCTGCGCCTGGTGATTTCAATCGCCAAAAAATACACCAATCGCGGCCTCTCCTTCCTGGACCTGATTCAGGAAGGCAACATGGGCTTGATGAAAGCCGTGGAAAAATTTGAATACCGCCGCGGCTACAAGTTTTCCACCTACGCCACCTGGTGGATTCGCCAGGCCATCACCCGTTCGATTGCCGATCAGGCCCGCACGATCCGCATCCCGGTCCACATGATCGAGACGATCAACAAGCTGATGCGCATTCAGAAGCGGCTGCTGCAGGATTTTGGCCGTGAGCCGACACCCGAGGAAATTGCCGAGGAATTGCAACTGGCCGTTGATCGCGTGCGCGCGGTCATGAAAATGGCCCAGCAACCGATCTCGCTGCAATCTCCCGTCGGCGACGGAGAAGACACCAACTTCGGAGACTTCATCGAAGACAAGGCCACCGAAAGCCCCTCAGACATGACCAGCTTCAGCCTGTTGAAGGACAAGCTGGGCGATGTATTGTGCAGCCTGACCGAGCGCGAGCGCAAGGTGCTGGAGCTACGGTTCGGATTGGGCGACGGTTATTCGCGCACGCTGGAGGAAGTTGGCAAACAATTCAGGGTGACGCGCGAACGTATCCGGCAAATCGAGGCGAAGGCACTCCGCAAGATGCGGCATCCAACCCGTATTCGCCAGCTGCACGGCTTCCTGGAAATCGAGGACTTGGATTAGCGAGCCGGGGAGCAAGGGGCGTTTGGGACTTCAAGCTTGAAGCGAAGTCGCGGAAAATCGCCTTGCATCCTTATTTGCTTTTGGGATGTTTTGTAGCGGGCGAGTTATGAATATCATTCCTCAGGACGGTTATCCTTCGAAGAGACAACGCCTGGCGTTCACATTGATCGAGTTGCTTGTCGTCATTGCCATCATTGCCATTCTGGCCGCGATGTTGCTGCCGGCCTTGGCGAAGGCCAAACAAAAGGCCTTGCAGATCCAGTGTACCAGCAATCTCAAACAGGTCGGTTACGCGATTTCAATGTACGGGCAGGACTATAGAGACTTCCTGCCGGGCCCGTGCTGGAGCGGGATTTTCTGCATCTACATGGACACGGCTCCCGCCCAGGACATAAACCAAAACCCCAACAAGTACTACGGCGCTCTGGCGGCTTACATCACAAGTTACCTGTCAATCAAGGCACCCAGCACCATTGCCCAGACCTCACAAGTGATGATATGCCCCGCCGCCTGGAACAAAATCCCGACGGGCCAGAGTTTCTCGGCACCATCCAGCGTTCCGGTCCTATACTTCTCGCCCGACTCAATTTACTCCGACCCGCCGGCCAATACTTCTGCGAATCTCCTGTTTCACTATCCCTTTGGCCGGCCCAACGGCGGCGTTGCCCCTCCTCCGTTGCTCGCCAATGGATCAAGCCCGCTGCATAAGACCACTGAGATTCCCAATCCAGCGGAGCAATGGGCCTTAACTGATGCCGATAAGGCAAACGTTCCGTCGGGTGCTACTTACTACGGATGGCTGCCGAACCAGCCTGTCCATGGCACTCTCAAACCCGCCTTGCGTAATCATCTTTATTTTGACTTTCACGTGGCATCCAGGAAAACGCCTCTATAGCGACGTTGCGCCGATTTCGTCTTTCTTTGCTTCCTTGGCAGCTTGTGCTTTGAGGTTGTGCGGTCGGAATAAACTTGTTCTCGGAGGCTGCCATCGCAGTATAACTGGCGAGCCACGGGCCCATAGCTCAGCGGTTAGAGCAGGCGACTCATAATCGCTTGGTCACAGGTTCAAATCCTGTTGGGCCCACCAACTTCCGTGAAAGCAGCCTCTTGTCCGCGCCTCCCACACATTCGCTTCAATCTTGGTCGGAAGGAATATGCCGTCAGTGGCAATTGAACCGCCTTTCTCACGGCACGACGAGCACGCGATAAAAGTGGCGAGTTACCTGGTGAAGACTCTCGGAAAGGAACTCTTCAAGACAAAAGCCCAAGATTGCCGTGCAAGCCTTCCACCAATAGGCTAGTGATCACCGAGTGAAGAAATCTGGAAATGCAAAAGTTGCGAACGAAAGGTTT
>CAZNOE010000703.1:0-3734 GCA_964574525.1 uncultured Bifidobacteriaceae bacterium | reverse complement strand
GGCTGGATTCTGCGCGACATGGAGGACAACGTTTTCATCGGCGCGGCGCGCGGTCGCGCGCTGACGGATTTTGACAGCCAATGGTTCAGTTGGGGCGGCATCACGATTCAGGCGAACCTGCTGGCCAACCCGCTGGTCTATGCGCGCCGCGGCCAGCCGAAGATGGCGGTCCGCGCGTTCTACAACACGCTCGCCACGTTCCGCTACGACGACGTGCGGAGTTTCTGCGAGCACCCGGTGGATTTTCTCGGGCTGGGCGAAGGACCGTTTTACAAAGCGCCGGACGAATCGGCATTCATCGCGTGGTTTCGCAGCCTGCTGATTTGCGAGAGCGGTTCAACTCTCGAAGTGCTTCCCGCCGTCCCGCTGGAATGGCTCGGTGACGGGAAGGAAATCACCATGCGCGGCGCGGCGACGTGGTTCGGGCCGATGAATCTTCACGTCGCGTGCAAAGGCAAACGCATGGACATCACCGTCGAGCTTCCGAAACGCAATCCGCCGCCCGAAACGCGCATCCATCTCCGGCGGCCTGAGAACATCCGCAGCGTTTTTGTGAATGGGCGCGCTTCGTCAGCCGCGGAGTTGAAGGCCGGCGTGATCGTGATTCGCGTCCCGTAGCGCAGACGCTTCTACTTCCTCTCCCCACGACGCAGGAGTGGGGAGAAAACAGAGGAGAGGGGCTTTCCAGTTTGATGAGATTGACCAACCTCCTCTCCTCCATCGGATGGAGGAGAGGGAGTGTTCGGTTGGGGCTTGGTCGCGCTGCTGTGTCGCGGGTTTCTAACTAAACCCGCAGGCCCACGAGCACACAAGCGCCGCCGACTTGGAAGCCAGCGACACAGCCGGTTTGGAAACCCGTGCTACTTCGGCAACAGGGCAATCAAGTCATCGTGCGGGCGCGCGATGACGTGAGCCGCGATGAGTTTGCCTAAGTTGCCGACCGCCTTGGCGCCGGCGTCCACAGCGGCTTTGACCGCGGCGACGTCGCCTTTGACGATGACGGTCACGTAGGCCGCGCCGATTTTTTCCTTGCCGACGAGCGTGACGTTCGCGGCTTTGAGCATGGTGTCGGTGGCTTCGAGGACGGCGGTGAGTCCTTGCGTTTCGAGAATACCAAGCGCCTGGGGATTCGAGTTCATGGTTTGGTTTTTGTTTTCGGGATAATCGGTCGGGAGGAACTGGTCGCGTCCGCCGTAAAGCGGATTCTGCGTGTTCGGGAAATGGATCAGCGGTCCGAGCGCGGCTTCCGGGCGGGAGAGGCATCGCACCACCGCCTCGCTTCCCAACTCGCGGGCGCGCTGCTCGGCGAAGGCCAGCGCCGTCTCGACCGAAGCTACGTCGCCTTCCAGCCGCAGCGTCAGGTTCTCATTGCCCGTGGTTTCGATGCCGAGCAAGCGCACCTGCGCTGCCTTGACGACCTGATCCGCGATGACGGCGGTGATGGAGAGGAACGAAATTTCCGCGAAGCCGAGCGCGTTCATTTCTTCGGCGCGGACGAAGAGCCAAGGCGCTGCATGACTTCGCGCACGAGTTCATCCACATTCACACCCGGATTCGCGCCCGGACTTTTCGATTCTCCGCCACCGGGTCGGCGGCAGGCGCTCGCGGCTTCGGAGAAGCCGCAGTCGGCCAAAATGCAGGCGATGTGCGAACGGATCTCCTCGTAGTCGCACTGCTCCTTGGGCGAAAGCAATTGCCGGCTCGTGCCGAGATTGAATCCTCGCAGCGACATTCCGGCGCGAAAGCCCTCGGGAAAGTTCGTGCCGTAAAGCATCGCGTTGATGAGGTCGAGCAGCTTGAACTGGATGCGTCGCGCCTCCTCCCAGTGGCCGGCAATGGATTCGCGATACAGTTTCATGATTACTTCCGGCACGACACCGCTGGTGGCGATGGTGCCGCCATCCGCGCCCATCAACAGCGCGGGGAAAAGTGTTTCCTCGGTGCCGGTGAGAATCGCGAAGTCCGGCCGCTGCGGCTTGATCGCCTGCAACGTGCAAAGCAATCGCGGAAAATCCCGGCTGCTGTCCTTGATGCCAACGATGCGCGGACAATCCTGCGCCAGTCGTGTAACAACCGGCAGACTGATCTCGTTGGCGAATTGCGGGATGTTGTAAAGCACGATGTCAATCGGCGAGCGCCGGGCCAGTTCGCGGAAGAAATGTTCGATGCTCTCCTGGCTCACTTTGTAGTAATACGGCCCGGTGACGGAGACAGCAGCGCAGCCCAGGTCCGCATAGGCCCGGCACGCTTCCAAGATCAGGGTGAGGTTCGCTTCCGCCGCGCCGGCGAGGATCGGCACGCGCCCGCGCGTTTCCTCGGCGACGATTTGAATGACGCGTTTGCGCTCCTCGAAGCTCAGGCGGATGAACTCACCCGTGCTGCCGTTGGGATAAAGGCCGTTGACGCCCTTCTCAATGAGCCAGTTGATCATCCGGCGCAACTCGGCTTCGTTGATGCGGCCGTCGTCCAGGAACGGCACCAGGTTCGGAGTAAAAATGCCTTTGAGCATGGCGGGGGAATCCTATCTGGTCAGGCGGGCGCGCGCGAACTGGAAAAAATCGTCCGGCCCGCGACTTTGATTTCCATGTCGACCAGATATTTTTTGAGCGCGGACCAATCCGGTTCGAGGCCGAGGCCGGGTTGGTCCGGCACGCGGACCTGGCCACCGGCGTCGGGCAGGATCTTTCCAGCGGTGAATTCGCGCGCGAGCGCCGACGGCTCGAAGGGATACTCGCACAGGTCGTCCTTTTCCAGTCCCGCGTAGGGTTGCAGCGAGGCGCTCAACGCGAGGTGTGTGGTGAAGGTGTGGTTCGCGAACTGAACGCCTTTTGCGCGGGCGTAATCGGCCACTTGCTTCGCGGTCGTGATGCCGCCAATGCGGCCGGCGTCTATCTGCACGAAACCCAGCCCGGCGTAGTCAATCATGCTCCGGGCCTGATGAAAATTGTGGCAGCCTTCACCGCCGGCCAGCTTCACGGTGGCGCATCGCGTGGCGAGTTCGTGATACGCGGCCAGCGCGCCGGAGACGAACGGTTCTTCCAGCCACACAGCGCGGCACGACTCCAGTGCGGCCAGCCGTTTCTCCGCAGTGGCCACGTCGTCGCCCCAAACGGTGCCGGCATCCACCAGCAGCGCGGTGTCTTCGCCCAATCCTTCGCGCGCCGCGCGAACGTGATCGGCGTCACGCTTCACCGTGCCCCGGCCATACGGCCCCCAACCAAACTTGGCGGCTTTGAATCCCGCCCGCGCCACTCGCCGCGCCGCCCCGAGCGTTTGTTCTGAATCGCCGCCGAACAGTTGCGAAGCGTAGGCCGTCTTCGGGTAAGCGCGTTTGTCGCCGAGCAATCGCCAGACGGGTTCGTCCAGTTTTTTGCCGAGCAAATCCCAGAGCGCGACATCAATTCCCGAAAGCGTGTGGTCTGCCTGAAGCAAATCAAAGCTCTGCTCGCGGACGAGCGCATTGATTCGCCGGATGTCGTCCGCGCTGTCCAGCCGTTGCCCGAGCACCGACGCGCTCACCGGTTTGCAGGCGCTGTGCGACATCGGGCAATTCCAACTGGCGATGGAAACCAGCGGCGCGGCCTCACATTCGCCCCAGCCAAAGTGGCCGCCTGCCTCGACGCGCACCAGCAACGCATCCTGGCTGCCGTCGCCGATGTCGCGCACCTCTGGCAGCGACAGATAAAAAAAATCCACCGAATCAATTTTCATTTGTGTTTAGCCGGAACGATTCA
>CAZNOE010000702.1:0-3735 GCA_964574525.1 uncultured Bifidobacteriaceae bacterium | reverse complement strand
GCGCAAGGCTTCAAGCAGCGCGGTCGCGTGGATGACGTGCTGCCCATCGGTGATGGCGAGGAAGCGCTGCGATGGGCCGCGCAATACAAGTCCATCCCGCATCCGTCGCAGCGCGGCTGCGAATCTGGAATCGAAATACCGGCTGAGGAAGGTTTCTTGTTTCCGGTCGCCGTGGGCGAGGACTGCGAGCCGCTTTGGCTGGGTTTGTGTCGTTATGCCAGGACGGTGCCGCTGGAAGGCCGGCGCTACCGGACCGATTTGAGCGGATGGCGATGTCACGGCTTTTCCAAGACGCAATTCGCGAGCCTGCACGGATGGGGCCACTTCCGCCGCTGCCACACGGCGGTGGTGGATTTGCTGGCCGGGATGCGCCGTCTCGGTTTGCACGTCGAGATCAACGACGAAGGCGGCTTCTGGCCGGGCCGCTCATTCGCCGCGCTCCGGCGGAATCTCGACGAGATGAACGGAATCGTCGCGGCAACCGCTGGGGCGTTGAAAGACTTCGACGAAGCCGCAAACAGACAAGCCCGCGTGCAATCACCCATATTCGCGCACAAGAATTTCGAGCGGATGGAAGCGGAAGGCGCGCTGCGGGTCGGTCCGGCGTTGAAAAAGCTGCGAGCCGTGGTTCGCGACGCATGAACGCCACGCGCATCGAGCAGGCCGAACCCGTCACCGCCGCCGGCGTAGCTAGGAGTTATCCCGACGCGAAGAGATTGGTGACAGACAATTGTATCAAACCAATCAAGCGGGAATGATTTCCCTTCCGCTCCGGCGTCAGCTAACCTCGCACTGCAATGATCCTGTCGCCTGAAGAACTTCGAAGCCTCGTCGAACTGAAACATCGCTCCCCGCACGAATTGCTCGGGATGCATCCGATCGGGGACGGTTCGGGCGTGGTGGTGCGTGCGTTGGTGCCGGACGCGGCGCAAATCGAAATTGTTCCCACGCACGAGAAGAACCAACCGAAGATAAAACTGGAACGTCTGCACGAGACAGGTCTCTTCGAGGGAACCACCAAAAAGTCCAGTCGCGTCTATGCCTACGATCTCATCGTCACGGATCGCAATGGGCAGGTGCGCCGGGCGCGCGACCCTTATTCGTTTTTGCCGACGTTGAGCGAGCCGGACCTTTACCTGTTTGGCAAGGGCGATGAGCGGCGTATTTATGAAAAACTCGGCGCGCAGTTGCGCACGATTGATGGCGTCGCGGGCACGAGCTTCGCGGTGTGGTCGCCGAATGCCCGGCGGGTGAGCGTGGTCGGCGATTTCAACCAGTGGGATGGCCGGCGGCATCCGATGCGTTTGCTCGGGTTGTCAGGGGTGTGGGAGATTTTCATTCCGGGCACCGGCGAGGGTGCGCACTACAAGTTTGAAATTGAAAGCGCGCACGGCCAGATCGGTTTGAAAACCGACCCGTACGGTTTCTTTTTCGAGGTCCCGCCGAAAAATGCATCCATCGTGTGGAACAACCAGAAGTTCGCCTGGACGGATCAGGCGTGGCTGGAAGCGCGGCAGCGGGATGCGTTGCGCTCGCCGATGAGCATCTACGAAGTTCATATCGGTTCGTGGCGCAAGAAGTCCGCGAGCGAATCATTCAACTACCGTGAACTGGCCGGACCGCTCATTGACCACCTCCGGCAAACTGGCTTCACACACGTGGAATTCCTGCCCGTAGCGGAGCATGCTTTTTATCCTTCATGGGGATATCAGGTAACGGGCTTCTACGCGCCCACGAGCCGTTTCGGGACGCCGGACGAGTTTCAATACCTGGTAAACGCGCTGCACGAGGCCGGCATTGGCGTCATTGTGGATTGGGTGCCCGCGCATTTCCCGCGCGACGATTGGGCGCTCGCGCGATTCGACGGCACCGCCCTTTACGAGCACGAAGACCCACGCAAAGGGGAGCACCAGGACTGGGGTACTCTAATTTTCAATTACGGACGCCACGAGGTCAGCAATTTTCTCGTTGCCAACGCGCTGCATTGGTGCGACCGCTTCCACATTGACGGCCTGCGCGTAGACGCTGTCGCTTCGATGCTTTACCTCGATTACTCGCGCAAGGAAGGTGAATGGATTCCCAACCAGCATGGCGGGCGCGAGAATCTCGAAGCCATCGAATTCCTGAAAAAGTTCAATCACCTCACGCACACGGAGTTCCCGGGCGTGATGACCATCGCGGAGGAATCCACCGCCTGGCCGCTGGTGACGCGCCCGCCGTATTTGGGAGGGCTGGGATTTTCCTTCAAATGGAACATGGGCTGGATGCATGACACGCTGGGCTACTTCATGCACGACCCGATCTACCGCAAGTACCACCAGAACGATCTGACGTTCGCGATGCTCTATCATCACCACGAGAATTTCGTCCTGCCGCTCTCGCACGACGAGGTCGTTCACGGGAAAGGCTCGTTGCTCGGGCGCATGCCGGGCGATGACTGGCAGAAATTCGCGAACCTGCGCGCGCTGCTGGCGTATCAATGGTTGTTTCCTGGCAAGCCGCTGGTGTTCATGGGCGGCGAATTCGGCCAGCGCGCCGAATGGAACGCGGACGCGGAACTTGATTGGTGGTTGCTCGACGCGGGGCCGCATCACCGCGGCCTGCAGCGCTTCGTCGCCGACTTGAACAAGCTTTACGTCGGGGAATCAGCGCTGTGGCGCTCCGATTACGATGACGCGGGCTTTTACTGGATTGACTGCGCCGATCAGGACCACAGCGTTTTGGTTTTTGTGCGGCAGGACGCCGAGCGTGCCAGCGAACTGGTGGCGATCCTGAATCTCACTCCCGCTCCGCATCATCAGTACCGCGTTGGCCTGCCGCGTGCCGGCAAGTGGTGCGAAGTTCTCAACAGCGACGCGGCCATATACGGTGGGAGCAACCTAGGCAACCTGGGTGGTGTCACGACGGAAGATTTCAAGTGGCACAACCAATCCCATTCGGCGGAATTCACGTTGCCCCCGCTGAGCGTGATGGTCTTTAAACCGGAGCGTTGAACAGGTTGCCTGCCATTAGTTCCACTTTGAGCTGCTCTGGCCGGGCGCCTTCTGGAGAAAAAACTGGCGGCCGGTGCGAGCCGGCCGCCAGTAAACCAAACCCAGTATTTGAAGAACGTCAGGTCAGTGACCCGGCGTATTCCAGCGGAGTTATGGCGGGCCTTTTCGCCTTCACCTTGACGGTGAAGGCGGGGGGAGACACATAATCCTTTTTGTTCGGATGCTGTATCTGCATGGCGTGAAACTTAGCAGTGACTATGCCAGTGGATTTCGTGGCAGTTTCATGGACAAACACCCGGCTATCTGTCGTAATGTCGTACACGCCCGTCCTCTTCCAAGTCACATGTTTCATCCAGCGCATCGCTATCGGGTGATCCGCAAAATACTTTGTCGGATTTCGCCCCCGGTGGTTATTGAATAGGTGAGATGCAGCCGAAGTCCGACGCCCAGCTCCTCTGCGAATACGCCGAACACGGCGCGGAAGCTGCCTTCGCGGAAATCGTCACCCGGCACACGAATCTCGTGTGTTCCGCCGCTTTGCGGCAGGTGGATTCACCGGACATTGCCGCTGAGGTCGCCCAAAGCGTATTCATTGGACTGGCGCGCGGCGCGCGGTCCTTGTCCCGGACGGTTGCCGGGAACGCTTCGCTCGCAGGCTGGCTTTGCCGCAGCGCGCGCAACATCTCGCTCAACCTCCGGCGTGATGAATTCCGCCGGCATTCCCGCGAAAGGCAGGCCATGG
>CAZNOE010000701.1:0-3738 GCA_964574525.1 uncultured Bifidobacteriaceae bacterium | reverse complement strand
CGCCACGAACCATTGCGGGCAATACGGCGCCATCCAGATCACGTCGCCCGTCTGCACCGGATGCCAATCATTCTCGAGGCGATACACGCCCTGGCCTTTCAACATCAACAAGCCGTGCTCCATGATGTGCGTCTCGACGAAAGGCAGCGTCGCGCCCGGTTGATACGTGAAAATGTTCACGGCCATGTCGAATTCAGGCTGGTCAGGGAGCAGCACTTGCAACTGCGCGTCGGCGTTGCCGAGGAACGGCTGGCCTTTCACGTCGCGTTCGTGGCCGACGATGGCGGCGAGTTTGCCCGTGCCGGGCAATGGCTCGTACCGTTTTTGAAGAACAAGCAGGCGCAGATTCGCCCCGCTGCTCTTGATCTGCATGTCCGTGCCTGGTGGAAAGTAAATGTAACTGCCCTCCTCCAGCCGATGCCGTTTGTCCGGGAGTGTGATGGTGCCCGCGCCTTCGATGACGTAAACAAAATACTGGTTCGCACCTGTGTTGCCCTCGCCCGCACCGTCGGCAGCCAGCGTGACGTACAACTGCGTGAAACGCGCGCCCAAGGCCGGTGAAATGTTCACGATAACCACGGCGTTTTTCCAGCCGGGCACGGCGCTGGGAACGAAACCGTCCGGCGTGAGCAGGGCGTAACGCAGTTTAACAACCGTGCGAGTAGATCCAAATAACTCTGACATTTTCTGTTTCGTTCCGTTGAATGATTTTCAGTCGGCAACTGCGCCGCTCATTAACACCCCGCTTCAGCGGGGTGAACAAAAGCTGCGCGAATATCTCAAACCGTTTCAACGGTTTTGGGCGTACCGAGCGAAAAACCGTTGAAACGGTTTCAGCCTCGCGCTCTCTGACACCCGGCTAAAGCCGGGTGTTAATGAGACGGTTTCACGAGTCGGCCCATCGGCGGCGAGACAGTTTTTCCGTCGTGGAAGACCGTTTGCCCGCGCAGAATGGTGCGAATCGCTCGCCCTGTCAACGCGCGGCCCACGTAGGGCGATTGCTTGTGCCGATAGAACAAATCCTCCGCGCGCACGACAAACGGTTGGTTCAAATCCACCAACGCCAAATCCGCGTCCGCTCCGACGGCAATGCGGCCTTTCGTTTTTGGCAATCTGAACCGTTCGGCCACGTTAAAAGAAGTCAGCTTCGCGATGAGTGGAAGTGCGAGTCTCAGCTTTACATGACCTTCCGTGAACAGCAAAGGCAACGTGTGCTGCCCGCCAGAGATTCCGCCCCAAACTTTGAAAAGGTTTTTGTTCTTCTTCATCTCCGGCGGTGATGGCGAATGGTCCGAGCCGATGGTGGCCACCTGTCCGGATTTCACGTATTCCCAGAGCGCGTCCTGAGCTGGCTTGGGCCGCAGCGGCGGCGCGCACTTCGCGACCGCGCCGAGTTGAATCATATCGTCTTCAGTAAGCGCCAGGTGGTGCGGGCATGTTTCGCACGTCACGTTCACGCCGTGCTTTTGCGCGCTCGCCACCAGCGCCACGCCTGCGCCGCAACTCACGTGCACAATGTGAAGGGGGCAACCCGTTTCGCCCGCCATTTCCAATGCACGACCAATGGCATCCAGTTCCGCATACATCGGCCGGGAATCGAGATAATCGCGAACCGAAGTCTTGCCGTGGACACCGGCCTGTTGCGCGAGCTCGCTCGTAATGGTTTCGCTTTCGGCGTGAACGGCGACAGGTTTTCCAAGCGTCGCCGCGCGCTTCATTCCATCGCGCAACGTGCGGTCGTTCACGCAGGGGAAATCCTCAATGCCGCTGTCAGCCATGAACGCCTTGAAGCCGATCACGCCGCGCTCACTTAACTCTTCCAGCTTGTCGAGATTGTCCGGCACAATGCCGCCCCAGAATGCGAAGTCCACAAGCGACTTGTTTTGAGCGGCGTTGAGTTTTTCATCGAAGCTGGCCGCGTCAATCGTTGGCGGGTGCGCGTTGAGGGGCATATCGAAGAACATCGTTCCGCCACCGGCCGCCAGTGCGCGCGAGCCGGTTTCAATTCCCTCCCAATCCGCGCGGCCCGGCTCGTTGAAGTGAACGTGCGAATCAATCAGCCCGGGGAAAATGTGCAGGCCGGAGCAGTTAATTTCCTCTCTCGCCTCGCCGCCGCTCAACGAAACAATTTTCCCGCCGGCGATGCCGATGTCCGCCGCGCGTTCACCATCGTGTGTGACAATAGTTCCGCCGCGCAGAATCAGATCGAGGTCGTTCATCGTTTTGCGTAGGACAGGCGTCGCGCCGGTCTCACTTTTCAAATCATTTCCAGATGGAGACAGGCGCGACGCCTGTCCTACCTTGCAGCCAGCCGCAGAATGAAATCACTCAACACTCCGATGGCCACGCGCACATCGCCGCTCTTCACCGACTCGGCCGGATTGTGGCTGATGCCGCCCTTGCAACGGACGAACAACATCGCCACCGGACAAATCGCCGACAGCGCGGCAGCGTCGTGGCCCGCGCCGCTGGGCAGCTTGAGAACTTCAAGTCCGCGTTGCGCCACACACCGCGAAAGGATTTTCGTCAGCGTTTTGTCGCACTGAACGGCGGCGGTTTGCTGCACCGGCGTCCAAACCAATTTGAGCCCGCGTTGTTTCGTGATGGCCCTGGCTTTCGCTTCCAGCGCGCGCACGGAGGCGCGACGGCGCGAATCGTTTTGATCGCGCACGTCCAGCGTGAGGGAAACTTTGCCGGGAATGACATTGCTTGCGCCGGGTTCGACTTCAAGTTGCCCAACCGTGGCCGTGACGCCGCAGCGTTCGACGACGATCAAAAACTCTGCCGCGCCCGCCAGCGCATCATGTCGCAAATCCATCGGCACCGTCCCGGCGTGTCCGGCGACGCCGTGAAACTCCACGCGCAAACGGCTTTGCCCCGCGATGGCCGTGACGACACCCACGGGCAAATTTTTTCCCTCAAGCACCGGCCCTTGCTCGATGTGGACCTCTGCATAGCCTAGAAACTCGGCGCGCCGACGCCGTGCGCGAACGATTTGCTTTTCCTTGATGCGGGCGAGGTCGGCGGCGGTAAGCATGCCTGCCAACGCACGGCTGCCCAGATACGCCGTCTGATAACGCACGCCTTCCTCATCGCTGAAGCCCACAATCTCCAGATGAAACGGTAACTTCACGCCACTCTCGCGCAGGTGTTGCGCGGCGGCGATGGCAGTGAGCACGCCGAGGGGACCATCGTATTTGCCCGCGTCGCGAACGGTGTCGAGATGCGAGCCGAGCAAAAGTGTTTTTGCATCACGCCGCCCGCCCGGCCAGCGACCGAGAAGATTGAAAGCGGCGTCCTCGCGCACCGCAAGACCGGCGTCACGCATCCACGAGCCGACAAGTTTGTTTGCACGGCGCATGGCGGGCGAGGCGAACGTGCGCGTAAGGCGGCCGGCTTCGTCGCTGATGGCGCCGAGTTCGTCGCAGCGGCGCATCAACTGCCGCGATAAGTCGAGTAGGCCCATGGCGAGCAAAGCAACGGAACGTGATAACTCGCGCCCGCGTCCGCGATGCCGAAACGCACGGGCACGCGGTCGAGAAAATGGATTTTCGGCAATGTCACTGCCTTGGCCGCGAAATAATCACCGACGAAGAACACGATTTCATACCGGCCGGCTTTCATTTCATCGGCGGTTAGAAGCGGCATATCGGTGCGGCCATCGGAGTTGGTTTTGGCGGTCGTGACGAGGGTACGCTCCTCGCCATCGAGCAACCACAACTCGATTTTCATTCCCTG
>CAZNOE010000700.1:0-3745 GCA_964574525.1 uncultured Bifidobacteriaceae bacterium | reverse complement strand
CCGTGATCAGAAATTGTGGAGCGGGGACCAGGCGGCAATTCAGAAGGGCAGCTTGCTTGTGCCGCGAGCTTGAAATCCGGGTGTGCATCCAAACACACAGCCAAGGTGGTGATCGGGACGAATTGCCGCGTTGACATTTGCGCAGGGGTTTGTTCTCATAGTCGCGTGGCAAATGCGCTGTTAAAATCGGGTTGCGCACGACCGGGAGAACGCAAGGACCGTCTGCGGGGAAACCTTTGCCACAGGAACGGTGATGGGACGCGGGGGAAGTCTTCTCTGATCTCCTGCCAGCTTTCATCTTCGACCAGTTTCAATCGGGAGTAATTAGACAACGGAACACAGGCACGATCATGAGATTTAGAAGAGCCATTTATTCAGTCCTGTCCACCATCGGTCTGGCGCTCGGTGCGGGTACGCCTCACACCCTGGCCAGCGTCAACATCGTTGTCCAGCCGACCAATCAAGTCGCTTTGGTCACGAGCAATCCGACCTTCACCGCGAGCCTGGCAACGACCGCGGGTGAAACGATCACCGGCTTCACCTGGCTGATGTCCTCGAATGGTCTCAGTCCCTTCCTTACAGTTCCTGGGGCCACCACGGCGACCTGCACGATTACCAACGTCCAAACCACCAATGCCGGCTTTTACTTCGTGCGCGTCTCTTACCTGTCCGGCACGAACCAAGCCACCACGGCCAGCAGTTCGGTGGAACTCATCGTGCGCGACCAGGCCCACATCATCGCCCACCCGCAGGGTATCTTCCGCGCGCTAGGGGCCAGCGCCTCCTTCAGCGTCACCGCCTTGGGCGACTTGCCGATAAGCTATCAGTGGCGGCTCAATGGGACGAACCTGACAGATGATCCGCGCGTCAGCGGCGCGGGCACGAGCAATCTCACTATTACCGGTTTGGTCGGGGCCGACGCCGGCAACTATGACGTGACGGCCAGCAACCTCTACGGCGGCGGGATCAGCCAGGTCGCCGCGCTTATTATTCCGCCCAACAACACGAGCGTCATCCTCGGCAGCAACGCGGTTCTTAGCGCGATTACGAGCGGGCCGCTGCCACCGAGTTTGCGCTGGCAGAAGGGCGGCGTGACTCTGTCCGATGGCGGGCGCATTAGCGGCGCAACGACCGCTACGCTGACCATCTTGAGCGTCATTACCAGTGATGCCGGTAATTATCGCCTCATCATGACGAACACGGACGGTTCCTCGATTGCCAGCCCAAGCGCCTTTCTCACAGTGCTTATCCCGCCGCGATTCACCAGCCCGACAAACGCGCTGGGGCAGCAAGGTCATCCCTTCACCCACACGGCTAGAGCCACCGGCACCCTGCCCATCACGTTCGGAGCGGACGGTTTGCCGACCGGCCTGGCCATTGAGCCAACAAGCGGCGTGATCTCGGGCATTCCGGCGGTATTCGGTATCTTCGACGTGACGCTCTACGCCACCAACGCTGCGCTGACGATCACGCAACTACTGACCATCACACTCATCACCGATGTTCCAGGTATTACGAGCGTGCTCACCGCCAATGGCCAGCAGGGGCAGTTCTTCACCTACACGATCACCGCCAGCAACGACCCCGTAACATTCAGCGCCAGCGGATTGCCCCTTGGCTTGAGTCTCGACCCTTCCACCGGCGTCATTTCCGGCCCGCCCGTGGTGAGCGGTTCATTTGCTGTGACGATCGGTGCGGCCAATCAGTACGGTTCGGACAGCCAGACGCTCATGCTCAATCTCGCTTCCGCCCTGCCGGTGATCACCAGTCCGCTCACGGCCACGGGCACGGAGAACGCGACCAACTTCAGCTACACCATCAGGGCGAGCCATTCACCCACCGCGTTCGGGGCGGCGGGCCTGCCCTTGGGATTGTCCGTCAATTCCAGCAACGGCGTCATCTCCGGCACACCGCTGTATGGCGGCACCTTCAATGTGCTGATCTCGGCCGACAATGCCTGGGGCACCGGCTCGACCAATCTCACCTTGAACTTGAACTACGCCGCCATCAGCAACCTCGCCATCGCCGACGTGAGCCGCGTTTACTCCAAGCCGTTCCTGCTCGATTTTCAGTTCACGCTGCGCGACGACCCAACGCCGGGCGCCGGCAACCCCGTGGTGCGGCCAATCAGCCAGTTACAAGTGGTTTGCATGGAGGACGGCGTGCCCATCCCCGCCGAAACAACGTTCATTGCGGACCGTGGGAACCGGAAGCAGCTCAAGACACTCCTGGTGCTTGACTACACCTTCAGCATGTTCGTCGTGCCCGGGGCCATTGATCAAATGCAGAACTCCGCCAAGACCCTCATCAATTTGCAGCCGGGGACGGCCCAATTCGGCATCTACGAATTCCACGCGGACTATGCGGACCCGCAACTGATCACGACCAACGGGTTCACCTCGGACAAGGCCTTCCTCGGCCAGGCCATTGACGGCATCCAGGCCAACTACGTGCAGGGCAATTACGCGGGCACGCGCGCGTTCGACGCCCTTCATAACGCCATCAGCAAGTTCGGCCCAGTCGGCCCGACCAATCGCGATGAACAGCGCTACGTGGTCGTGATGACTGACGGCAACGATGATTCCAGCCTGCTCAACACGAACGCCGACCCCATCAACGTACTCATCACCCTGGCGCAAACCAACCAGGTCAGGGTGTTCTGCGTGGCCTTTGGCCCCGACATCAACACCAACGCGCTGCAACGGCTGACCTCGCAGACACTCGGCCGTTATTACGAAGCCGCGACGACCGCCGACCTGCCCGACCAGTTCCTCAAGATCGTCAAGGACATTGACGGGCAATACATCCTCCGCTGGGCGACGTTGAAGCGCGCCGGCACAAACTTCCAACCCTCGTTCAAAGTGACCGTGGACGGCTTCACGGCCTTTTACAACACGAACGTTTCCTTCATGACCAACATCATGGTGGATACCAACACCATGCCCGCGACGACCAACATCACGATCACGAACACAACTGCGGACTACTTCCCGCCGGCCTGGTCGAACGATGTCAAGGTGGGCAGCATGCGCCTGGTCGCCGACGCGGATGTCGGGCCGCAAACGGTCCGGCTGCGGGCCACTTATGCGCCACGCTATGTGCGCGAGATACGGCTGGGTTACCGCCCCAATTACCCCTGCACCGCCAGCTTGGAATCCGCCGGACCAGGCGAAATCCTCAGCGGCTGGAGCATGACGGAAACCAACGACGGCACCAACGGGTTCATCCTCACGCTTGTCAGTCCCAACCCAACCAACCAGCTCACGAGCATTCCCTACGGCGCGTTCGGTGATCTGGTCACATTCCATTTCCTCTATCCGGACCTCGTCACCGGGACCCAGGCGTTCAGCGCCTTCAGCGTGGACAACTCCATCTACACCAACATGGCGCCGACCGGCCAAAGCTTCGTGTTCGAGAACGTCACCAATTTCCTCACACTCTACCCGCAGTCGCCACCGCACGGCACTCCCATCCCGTGGCTGATCGCGTACGGCTTCACCAACAACTTCGACGTGGCGGAGTTGAGCGACCCGAACACCAACGGCCTGGCTGTCTGGCAGGAGTACATCGCCGGCCTGAACCCACTCGACCCGAACTCGAAGTTCTCCGTGCAGATGATCACCGCACCTCCGGTTGCGCCGCCGCAGATCATCTTCAGCACCGTCGCGGACCGGACCTATCGCCTCGAATCCGCCTTCAGCCTGGACACGCCTTGGACGGTGTTGCGAGACGGCATCAGCGGCAC
>CAZNOE010000699.1:0-3749 GCA_964574525.1 uncultured Bifidobacteriaceae bacterium | reverse complement strand
GGCTGGGAACTGGCGACGGGTTATCCGTGGGGTTTCTGGAAAGGCGGCGATTACGATTTGCTCAAGGAAGGACAGGACCGCTTCGTCAAGAAGACCGGCAAAATCCGCACGCACGCGCGCAAGCTCGGCCAATTCCTCGCGCATGAGATTCATCCCGGCACGGCGGCGATGTGCGCCGATGATTTCAACATGCTGGTCCACATTTGCGGCGGCGACAAATCACTCGCGGTGAATGCCGACCCGTCACATTGCTGGGAAGGTGAAAACTGGGAAACGCGCTTCCGCAAAGTCGGCCCGCGCGTCTATGCCTGCCACGTGAAGAATTTCGTCATCCGTTGCGGCCTGCCGTTGCGCATGATGGCGCCCAACTGGCCGGACCGCGCGATGCAGTTCGTGGACATTCCGACCGGAGACTTAAACATGATGCGGTACGTGGAACTGCTCATCAACGTGGGCTACCCGCAGCGCTACTGCCAGGTGATGAACAAGAAGACCGCACCGCTGATCGTTGAAGCCGAGAGCGCGTATCGCGAGCTCGACGCGACGAGCGCCAACGGCATTGCCTACACACGCGACCACCTGTGCTTCCCGCTGGCAGCGGGGTCATTCGAAGAAGGCATGGGCGCTTGACGAAATCCCGGCCGGCGACCTAGGACTTCGGGGCAGTGAGCGTTTTGATTCGCTCCTCATACTTCACCGCGTCGTCTTGCTTGCCGAGCTTTTGCGCGAGCAACTGGAGTTTCCGCAGGATGGAAAGTTTATCAGCGTAGTCCGGCGACTCGTCAACGAACTTCTGGTAATTCGCATAGGCATCCTCGTCACGATTCAGCGCTGCCAGTTTCTCGCCAAGCGTCAGCCGCAGCCTGATCCGTTGTTGCGGTGAGGGATTGAGCTTGAGCGCTTGCTCGTAAGTGAGCACCGCGGATGAGGGCTTGCCTTGCGTAGCGTAAAGGTCGGCGAGCTTTTCTTTCAGCACGGCGCTTTCTTTGGTCGGCGGGATGGTTTCGAGATAATTCACCACTTCGGGAATGGTTGATCCACGGACCAGGTTCAGATTCGCCACTCGCAGATGGGACCATTCGACGAGCTTGCTGTGTTTGGCGTCCAGTTCCATGTGCAATTGCTGCGGAGGTTTTTTGAATGGCCGGTAAAGCGGATCGCCCACCACGGTCGTCTGCCATGACAGGATGCTTTGCCCGGCGTAAGCCGCTTCGCCAAAAGTGAAGCCTTGATAAATCAGCCGCGCCGTGAACACGCCCACATCCGGCGTGCCGCCGAGATACGGTTCATTCACGCAGCCCATCGTAATGGTAGCGCCCCTGGCCAGCAGCGGCCCGGTCCAGTTGTGGTCCGGCGTGCGCAGCGCCGCCGCGCTGAAAGAGTGCAGGTGATACGCGAATGCGCCTGGCATGAATTCCACGTTCGGCAGGGTGAATGGCCCGTTGACCGTTTCGGTGTACCAACCGATGTAAATCGCAATGTGGCTCATCGGGAAACTCGTGGCGAACGTACCTGGGTTGGTGTCCACAATGGTTTCAAAGCCGAGATGCCGGCAAAGTTCACCCGCGTTTCGAATCCAATCATCGCCGGGCTTCATCGCCGGGTCAGTGGTGCTGCGCAAGTCAATATATGCGCGCCCCCACAATCCCTCGTTCTCAGCTTGCAGAGCCTTGTCCACCAGTGCGCGCGCGATCTCCGGTGTCGGCCCATCCAAGCGCGTTACCAGCAGCACGCCGTTCGTCGGATGCAGCGACAGAGCGTTGGTGGTCGTATAAAACGGATTGCGGAGCGGACCTGCGATGGGGAGGTTTTGGTTGAAAAGGGGCAGGGCGGCCAGTTCGCTGTCAACGGCGGCCTCGTTCCGGCGGAATTCGGGCCGCATCGTTTCCTCGCCAGCCTCTTTCAGAGTCGCGTCCGGCGCGATCCTCACCGGCACTCCGTAGCAGAGCACCACATACCGGATTTTCGATTCGAGCACTTTTCCTTTGACCCGGACGGGCTTGCCGTTGGTGTCCTGAATCGTTCCCGAGCCGAGCCGCCAGAGCTTGAGAGACTGCAATTTGTTGAGCAGCGGCTTTTGCAGTGTGTCGTGGAATTCAGTGCGAGAGATATCGGCGCCCGTAGTGAGTTCAAACCCCAAAACCTGGCTCTTGGGCACCTGTCGGCGGTCAGCGTAATGTTCCGCCACGGATTTCGATTCGGGCACCCGGCTGTTGTAGATGACGACGACCTCATCGCCGTCAGCGCGCGCCTCTACGGGAACAAGGGTTCCGGCGAATGCGGCGAATCCCACCAATGATAAGATAATTCTCATGTTTTCAATCGTTTGACGGTTCAGCCGGGCGTCCCTTCCAATTTTCGAAAACAATAATCCATTCCAGTCACGTTTTCACGTTTCTCGCATCACAATTCACTTTTAGCCCGTCATACGCGAGCCACACGCCAGGGGGCAACTCGGCTTGCGAGATGTCGTGATCGTAATCGTGCGTCAGGTGGGTGAAGTAGGTTCGTGCCGCGCCGATCCGCCGGGCCGCGGTCAACGCTTCGTCCAGGCACATGTGCGTCGGATGCGGATCGCGCCGCAACGCATCCAGCACCACAACTTCGACACCGCGAACCTGTTCGATGATCGGCGGCGGAACTTCCTTGCAGTCGTTCAAATAGGCGAGCCGCTTCTTGCCGGCTTGAATGAAAAGGAAGCCGTTCGTGGTGAAGCTACCGTGTGGCAGTGCCAGCGGAACGATTTCCAAATCGCCGATCTGAAACGGGCCATCAATGACGTGCGGGTCTGGAATGAAATAGCCCTTGAACCGGGGCCCGGCCTGAAATGCGTACGCAAAGACGCGCCGCAAGTCGTTCATCGTGGACTCACTGGCATAAACCGGCAGGGCCGTGTCGCCGCGCATCTGGCAGAAGCGCCGGCAATCGTCGAGCCCCATGACGTGATCGGCGTGCGAATGCGTGAAGAGCACCGCGTCGAGCGAGCGGATGTTTTCGCGCAGGCACTGGATACGAAACTCGGGCGTCGTGTCCAACACGAGCCTCACTTGATCGGTCGCGACGTAAATCGAAGGGCGCGTGCGGTGGTTTTTGGGATTGGCCAGAAACGCCGGTGGGTATTCCTTGCCGATGATGGGCACGCCCTGGGAAGTGCCGGAGCCAAGAAAGATGAACTCAAACCCCATGCTCAAAGTTTTCTTTTGCCGAACGTTTGCATAATCAGTCAAATGAGTCGCGACGACTCTACCGATGTTGACGACGCTGCGCATTAAAAACCTCGCCTTGGTGGCCGATTTGACGCTGGAGCTCCAGCCCGGCTACAACGTCATCACTGGCGAGACAGGCGCGGGCAAATCCATCCTTATCGGCGCGCTCAATCTCGTGCTGGGAGAACGCGCCGATCGCACGCTGATTCGCGGCGGCTGCGATTCGTGTTCCGTCGAGGCGGTGTTTGATGTGGCGAACCTTTGTGCCCATAAACTCGGAGCGCCGGTCTCCGACCCGGCGCGTCGCGGCAACGGCTCGAAACGCGCCGGGTCGGAGACCGGCGCTCCGCCGCTGGAAACTTTCCTGGAAGAAAACGGTCTGGAGCCTTGCGAAGAGAATCAACTCGTCCTCAAACGGGCCTTCACGACCAACGGCGCGAACCGTCAGTTCGTCAACGGCTCGCCTACGACGCTGAACGTGCTCGCGGCCATTGGCGAATGGCTCGTGGACATTCACGGTCCACACGATCACCAATCGCTTTT
>CAZNOE010000698.1:0-3749 GCA_964574525.1 uncultured Bifidobacteriaceae bacterium | reverse complement strand
TCCACAGTCGCAGTATCTGGCAGCCGCTCGGTGAAAGCAAGCGGGGCCATCGTTGGGTAGTGGCTCGGTTTGGTGGGGCGAGGCTACTGACGAGCCGGCTCGCGAGGACGCTTCGCCCCACCGAAAATGGCGAAACGTACCACTACCCAGCGCTGAAGCGTTAATGCGTTGGAACGTTAAAACGTTTCCAGGCATACCCACTGTAACGTTTTGACGCTTCAGCGTTTTAACGAATCCACCACTGCCTGCACCACTCTCTCCACGCTGATGCCGTTCATGCAGCGAAAGTCAATCGGGCACTCCCGCAGGAAACATGGCGCGCACGGAACGTCAGATTTCAAGAGACGATGGCGCAGGTCGCCGGGCAAACCCGGCCCGGTGAGTTCGGGCGACGTGCTGCCGAACGGAACGACAACCGGCGTGCCGAGCGCGGCGGCGACGTGCATCGGGCCGGTGTCGTTGGTGAGCAGGACGCGGCATAATTTCAATAGAGCCATCAGTTCGCGGAGTGAGGTCTGCCCGGAAAGATTCCGGATTGCGGATTGCGGACTGCGGATTGCGGAAGCGATCTGTTCGGCAAGTGCGACATCCACCTGGCCACCGAGAATGATCCAGGTGCAATCGGTGCGCCGCTGAATTTCGCGGGCGGCGGCGATGAAGCGCTCGACGGGCCAGCGTTTGGCGGGGCCGTATTCTGCGCCGGGATTCAAGGCGAGCAACGGGCGCCCGCTGCCTGCGATATTCTCGAGGCCAAATCTTTTTGCGACGGCGACGAGTTCTTCCTCGGCGACGACCAATCGCGGCGCGAGCGGTTCAGGATTCGCACCCAGCGCGGCAGTGAGGTGGAGATATTGATGAAGGTGGTGGGCGGATGCTGGATACGTGATGCGTGGTGCGTGATGCGGGATGCGTGATGCGTGATCCGGATTGGTTTCGGCGATCAGGGCCTTGATCTCAGCCACGGAGCGTTTGTGCATCTCCACCGCACCGGGGCGCGGGGCGATGGTCTGCGTGAGGAAGCAGTTCCGCCATGGGCACGCGCCGCCAATGCGGCGAGGAATGTTGGCAAGCCAGACTTCAAGCGCCGAGCGCGGTGAGTTCGGCAATACCAGCGCGAGGTCGAAATTGCGTCGCTCAAACGGATCCGCTGAAGAGGACGCACGCCGGGCAGAATCCAGCGCGCCCGGCAGATCCATCTCTTGCAAACTCTGTCCAACCTCGACGACGTGTTGTCTTGATTCGTCGAACGCCTCGGGCCGTGGCTTATACCTTAGTTTGATCCGCGATGCGACCGTGAAGACGCCTTCTCCTGCTTCGAAAGTGATGACATCGTCAATCGCTGGATGATGCAGCCACAAGTCGCGCAGTTTCTCCGGCGTGAGCAACGTGATGTGCGCGTCGGGAAATCGTTCGCGCAAACGCAGCAACGCCGGTGTGGACATGACCGCGTCGCCGAGCCAGTTCACGCCGCGCACCAGAATCCGGTGAGGATGGAGAATGGAGGATGGAGGATGGCCTGTCATGCGTCCCGTTCCATCTTCTATCCTCCATCTTCCATCTTCACGACCGGCACCAGCTCTTCGATTTCGGCCTTCGGACTTCGCAGTTCAAGCTTCCCCGCCTTCCACCGGTCATGCACCCAGAACCAATTCGCCGGGTCACGGCGCACGGCGATTTCGAACGCGCGGTTTACATCGAGCATGATTTCCGCGGTGGGGCGCGGTTCGCCGTTTACGCGGGTCGGAATTTCATCGCCGGCCTCGATCCGCCACCGCGCCAGGGCGACGCGGTAGCAAATGCCGGTGTGCAGCGGGCAACGGTAGCGCAGCGCGAAGACTGCGGGCGCAGCCGAGGTCAGACACTCGTGTCCCAGAAACGGCACAAGCACGCCGCCGCGCGCCGCACGTTGATCGGCCAGCAATCCGAGCAGCAGGCCTGTGTCGGTCATGCAGGCTTTCAATGCCGCACCCTCGGTGCGCCGCTCGAAGAACTGGCAGCCTGAACGCTCGCGCAGGGATTGCATCAATCGGTTGAGCGACGGCTGACGCAAGGCGCGATAAGTGGTGGCGCACCGGAACGCGGGCACAAACTGACCGAAGCGGGCGTATAGTTCGAAGTTGCCGAAATGGCCGATGGCCACGATGCGGCTTTGCGGTCCTTGATTGGCCGCGTGCGGCAGGATCTTTTCCGCCCCGGCAAACTCAAAGTGCGGACGCAGTTCCGCGGGCGTCATCGCCGCTGTCTTGACGGCGCAGGCGTAGTTTTCGCCGAGCCGCCGGAAATTTTCCTTCGCGAGCGCCCGAACTGCGGCGTGGGATTTTTCCTGACCGAAGCACAGCGCCAGATTTTTCAGCGCCACGCGGCGATGCCGCACGTCGAGCCAAAACGCCAGGGCGCCGCCGGCGCGACCGAGACGTGCCACCCAGGTGAGCGGCAACGCCTGCAGAACCAACACCAGCGCCTGCGCCAGAAAATAGAGCGGCTTGTCCATGGTCAGCGAAAACAGATTCGGCGGACGCAGTCGTGGAAATCGTCGGCGCCGCTGACGATTTTGATTTCGACACGCATGAAGTAGATGATCAGATCGCGCCGGTCAATTTTCGGAAAGCGCACGGCGTCTTTTTGGGTGGTGATGATGACTTCGGCCTGGCGTTTTTTGCTGCGGTTAATGGCGTTGAGAACTTCCTGCTGCGTGAATCGATGATGGTCGGCGAAACGCTTCGAATAGACCAGCTCGCCGCCCAGCATCACGAGACTCTGCTCGAAACTCTCCGGTTGCGCAATGCCGCTCAACGATGCCACTTTTCGTCCTTTGAGAACGTCCAAGGTCGAGCGCTGCCCGGTGAATACGTCCTCGAGATATAGCGGATGATGCACGCATTCGATGATGGCTGCGGTCGGATTCAACCCGGCGATGCGATGGCGCAAGTCGCCGGTCTTTCCGTCGCTTTTCGTGATGAAAATGGTGTTGGCGCGGGCGAGGTGCGATGGCGGTTCGCGCAACGAGCCGCGCGGTTGCATGAATTCGTTTCCGAACGGTTGCTGGCAGTCAATCAACACCACGTCATGGCGCCGACCACGCAATTTCCAATACTGGAAGCCGTCGTCGAGCAGGAGTGTGTCGCAGCCAAATTTCTCGATGGCGTAGCGGCCACTCTTCACGCGGTTTTTGTCCACCAGCACGACCACGTCCTTCAAATTCGAGGCGAGCATGTAGGGTTCGTCGCCGGCCATTTCGGAATCGAGCAGCAATGATTTGCCGTCGGACACGATGCGTGGCGGGGTCGCGTCCTCGCGGAACAGGATTTTGTTGGTGAGCCACTGGTGGAACGGCGGGGGCTTGGAGCGGTAGCCGCGGGTGAGAATGGCAACGTTGCGTCCGGCGTCGCGCAATTCCCGGGCGAATTTTTCGACGACGGGGGTTTTGCCCGTGCCGCCCCAGGTGACGTTGCCGATCGCGATGACCTGCACCCCGAGGGTGGAATCACGGAGGATGCGGACATTGATGAGCCAGCGGTGGATTTTGACGCCGATCTGATAAAGCTTGGAACTGCCGAACAGCATGGCGCGCAGGACGGCTGCGCGCTTGCCGCGACGTTCCTCGAAGATAACCTCCCGACCGAACGTTTCGAGGTTTTCGATCCAGGCCCGGAATTTTTCGCGCATGTCGCGGTCAGAGTGCCAAGCGCGCGGAAGCAGAGCAAGGCGAAGGCTGGAAGCCGCGGCAGACAGATGCAATCACGGCGCGA
>CAZNOE010000697.1:0-3752 GCA_964574525.1 uncultured Bifidobacteriaceae bacterium | reverse complement strand
ACCTCCGACTTCCGTCCTCTGACTTCCGTTTTCAGCCTTCGGCCTTTGAAACCAGCGGGAGCGCCGGCGGTGGCTTGATGGCGAAGCGCGGTCATTTTTGGCAGGACGAGATTTTCCGCAACTCCTTTCGCTTTCCATTTCGCTGCCGTTTCTTAAACTTTGTGCATGGTAAAAGATTCACAGATGTCCGCCCAGGGTTGATGGTTTTGTGAGGTGAAAAAAGTTGGCCTGGCGGAAATGCTTTAACGGTGTGAGCGAAATGAATATAGCAAATTGCTTTTTGAAGTTGATTCCGCGAATCCAGCCAACACCGGCTGAGATTGCGCTCGCACAACAGCACATTGCTACAATCAGAGTCCGACTAAACTCCACATTCAAGTTGAGCAAAGTTTTGGTTGGAGGAAGTTTTTCGCGAGGCACACGCATCAAGGGGGCAAGCGACGTTGACCTTTTCGCTGTCATCGCCCGTAGCGAGGCAACGTGGGGGAACAGATACGAAAGTTCAGAAACAATCCTTGACCATTTCAAGACTGAACTGGCTCGCCGGTTGCCGAACACACCAGTTGGCCGAGATGTTCACGCTGTAGTTGTTCCATTCTCGCAAGGACCAAGTGTGGATGTTGTCCCCGCTATTTTTGACCAGATGATCAATGGTCGGCCACAATACCTGATTCCAGATGGTGATGGTGAATGGATGCCGACCAGCCCGGAAAGGCATAATCTTTACATCCAGAATGCGAACGAGCGAAGCGGTGGAAAACTGAAGCGCGTAGCTCAAATTCTAAAGTTTTGGCGGCAGTGCAGTTCAACCCGGTTAGCGATGTCCTCGTTTCACATTGAAATGCTTTTGGCTTCAAGTGGAATTTGTATTGGCGTAAAGAGCTATGCTGCTTTCATAACGAGTGTGCTTCGCAATCTTGCCGAACGAGAATGTCGCGCGCTCCAGGACCCGGTTGGCATCGCCGGGCTAATTCCTTTGGTGAAGACAGAAAATCAGCTTGAAAACGCTCTCGCTTCTGTGAAATACGCCCGCAATCATGCCAACGAAGCTTGTGTGGCCGATTATGCCGGGGATTCAGATGAGGCGTGGCAGCGATGGAACACCGTGTTCAATGGAAATTTTCCGCGATGACTACTGATCTCCAAAAACTTCGCAAGATAATTGCCAAGTCGTTCCGCAAGGCAAAGCAGTGGTATCTAGCCTATCTTGTTTCCCAATTCGTAATTCTTCTCGCCGGTGTTGTTTCTATTTTTGTCGCAATCAGCCCAAACTTGAGTGCGATGATTGCCTTTTTGGGTGTCTTGGCGATTGAAGTTGTTCGCTGGAGGTCAGATTGCTGGAAGTCAGAAGGCGAATCAGTAAAACGGAAATGGGAAATCGCTGATGGTTTTGGAACGTCATTGGACTGCAAAGAAATTGCTGATTGGCTGGCAGCCAGACCAAAAGGATTCCTAGATGATGTTGCTTCGGGGGAACTGTCGGGTTCGGATTTCGACAGCGTCCAACCACCCGGAGTTCGGCGTGCTTTGGAGAACACCGAAGAATCCGCATGGTGGAGCAAACACGAAAGCCGAATGATGGTTTCCTATCTCTCGGTCATTCTTGTCTGTGCCGTAGGCGTTGCGTTCGCCGCGCTAACAACCAGCATCGCCGCGCTCAAGTCTGGCAATGTGCAACAGAGCGGCGCAGTCGTGCAGAATGTTGGCGGGATTATCTGTTCGGTTTTGGTTTTTGTCTTCTCCATCAATTTGATTCGCCTGCTGACTGACTTTTGTGCTTTTGCGAGAAAGGCCGAAGAAGTTCTTGAGAAATGTAGCCAGTCGTTGAAGTCATCCAACATCAGTGAGCGCGGTGCCCTGTCGATTCTGCACGATTACCAGTCCGCACGAAACTCTGCCCCACTTTTGCCAACCTTTGTTTGGAAAAGACATGGCGATCATTGGCGCGAACAATGGTTGCATTTTCGGCCAAACAAAAAATGAGTGAGAAGAACGATTTTGCGTTAGTGACGAGGCCGTCAAGCGCGGTTGAAAAAGCCGCGCCGGGCGCAAAGCGCATTTTGTCTGGCATGGTTGCGGACACGCTGGCGTTGAGAAAAGAGGCGGCACTTGCCGCCGAAAGATTCCGAATCGGGGAATACGAATGGCGCGAGCCGGATTACCGACAGATTCTCATTTGGGCCAAGGCCCTGACTTTGGAGCCGGAGGAAGTGATCCGGCGGTTGCTCGAGGGAAAGAATGGGACATCTCTATCGGACTGGATTGAAACGACGTTTGACGACGGAACGCTGCTAAGGTTGAACTGGGATTTCGATTTGCTGCCACTTGAGAAGTTTGAGTGGGTTGATGGTTTGGCTCTGACCCACTTACGCTTTTCTCCGTCACCTGAAAAGAGGCCAGCCCTTTCGTTGCGTCTTCCGTCGTTAAGGTATTTGCAATGCCAGCAGCTTGGTCTTACCCGACTGGACCTTTCTGGTGTACCGATGTTGGATTGGCTCTGGTGCGATGAGAACCGGCTCACCGCACTCGACCTTTCCAATCTGCCCAAGTTGACGGTGCTTTGGTGCGGCGATAACCAACTCACTGAACTCGACCTTTCCCGCCTGCCGATGTTGTATGAGCTTTCGTGTGGAGATAACCGTCTCACGAAACTCGACCTTTCTGGCGTGCCGGTGCTGTCGCGGCTTTGGTGCAACCGCAATCGGTTCATCAAGCTCGACTTATCCAAAGTGCCCGTGCTTACGAGTCTTTGGAGCGAGAGCAATCAGCTCACGGAACTGCGCCTTTCCGATCTGCCAAAATTGGAGGAGCTAAAGTGCGACGAAAACCAACTCACGAAACTCGACCTTTCAGGCCTGCGCATGTTGGCGGTTGTTGCCTGCGCGAACAACCGACTTACCAAGCTTTCTCTCTCCAATGTGCCGATGTTGGCGGAGCTTCACTGCCAGAGCAATCAACTTGCCGAGCTTTCTCTCCCTGGTTTGCCGATGTTGACCGAGCTCATGTGCTACGACAACCAACTGACGAAACTCGACCTTGCCGATGTGCCGGGGCTGACGCTGCTTTGGTGCTCTCTCAACCGACTTACGAAACTGGACCTTTCGGGTGTGCCCATGGTGAAGAATCTTTCGTGCGAGGGTCGCGAGGGTCGTCCGATTAAGGTTCTCGATATTCGCCACCTTCAAAACCTGGAGGAGTTGGATTACGACGCGGGTCTTACACGCTTGATTCAGCGTCCTGATCAAAACTTCTGAGCCATGAACAGAGAGCCTTGGCTTCTTTTCGGCACCGAAACAAGCGGCTTGTGCGCGCCGATTGTTGTGGTCGAGTTGTCCGCGCAACGGATGTGCGGATGGAATCCAGACAGCGAACCGTTTCGAAAGCTGCTCAATGAAAACGCGGACATTCCCGCAGAGGCATCGCGTGTTCATGGTTACACGCGCGAGATTTTGGAGCGCGACGGCGAGCCGGCACATCAGGTCTATCAGGAGTTCGCCGAATACGCGGGCGACCTGCCGCTCGTCTCGTTCAATCTGGAATACGATCTGGACGAAGTGTTGAAGCCGGAGTGGAAGCGGCTGGGCATCGGCGCGATTGGCAGTCGCGGGTTTTGCGCCCTGCGGCTGGCGCAGCGGCTGCTCGATCCCGTGCCCGCCGGCAACTGCAAGCTGCAAACGTTGCGGCAGTATTATCGCCTGCCCGAACGCGGCGCGCACACGGCGCTGGGCGACGTGCAAACGGTCGCGGACTTG
>CAZNOE010000696.1:0-3753 GCA_964574525.1 uncultured Bifidobacteriaceae bacterium | reverse complement strand
CGTTTGACAATCGGCGCTCTCGTTTTACTTTCGTCGCGCAATGTCTGAAACCAAATCGTCGCCGGTCATCCGCCTGCGCGGTGTCCGGCACAACAATCTCAAGAACTTTGACCTCGATCTGCCGTTGCACCGGTTGATCGTCGTCACAGGTTTGAGTGGTTCAGGCAAAAGTTCGCTGGCGTTCGACACGCTTTATGCCGAGGGCCAGCGCCGCTACATCGAAACCTTCTCGCCCTATGCCCGGCAGTTTTTTGACCGCATGGACAAGCCGCAGGTGGACAGCATCGAAGGCATTCCGCCCGCCATCGCCATTGAGCAACGCAACGCCGTGCGCACCACCCGCTCCACCGTCGGCACGATGACGGAGATATGCGATTACATGAAAGTCCTCTGGCCGCAGCTGGCGCAGCTCCATTGTCGCGGCTGCGGAAGGCCGGTGCGCAAGGATCCGCCGCAGGACATCTGGCAATCGCTTCATTCCTCCTCGTCCTCGTTCTCGTCCTCGTCCTCGAAACTGGAGAAGAGAAAGATCGAGGACGAGGACGAGAACGAAGGACGAGGACAAGCCCGCGAAGTCCTCATCACATTCGACCTGCCGCTTTCGGAAAAGCTTTCGCTCGATGAATCGCTGGCATTGATTTCCAAGCAGGGCTATCAGCGGCTGTTGCTGAACGGCGAAATCGTGAGGTTGGACGAAGTGAGTTCACGCAACACGCAACACGCAACACGAATCAAACAGCTCACTGTCCTTCAGGACCGCATCAAACTTGCGCCCACCAATCGCCCCCGTTTCGTGGAGGCCTGCGAGCAAGCCTACCATTTCGGCAAAGGCAAGCTGGCGATTTACGCCCCCGGCCCGGCGAATCCGCAATCCGCAATTCGCAATCCGCAATTCTTTTCCAATCGTCTGCATTGCGCAAAGTGCGACATCGAATACCGCGAACCCTCCCCGGCCCTGTTCAGTTTCAATCATCCGCTCGGCGCGTGCCCGACGTGCAAAGGCTTTGGCCGCATCATCACGATTGACTACGACCTCGCCATTCCCGACCGCTCATTAACGCTGGCAGGAGGCGCGGTGAAGCCATGGCGAACCGAAACGGGCGCCGAATGCCAGGCTGACTTGACCAAGTTCTGCAAAATCCGCCGAGTACCGATGAACGTGCCGTTCGCCGAGCTTTCTCATGCGCATCAACGCTGGGTGATTGACGGCGACGAGGATTACGGCACTGACGACGATCATCGTTGGCCGCGCCTGTGGTATGGCGTGAAGGGTTATTTCCGCTGGCTCGAAACAAAATCGTACAAGATGCACGTCCGCGTGCTGCTTTCGCGCTACCGCGCCTACACGAAATGCCCGGATTGCGATGGCCAGCGATTCAACAAGGACGCGCAGCTTTATCTTCTCAACGCAGGACAGGCGTCGCGCCTGTCTCTGTCTTCAGGCCAAAAACAGTCAAAGACCAGCGCGACACCTGTCCTGCTTTCCCTCGCTGCCTTCTATGCCCTGCCCATTCGCGATGCGCTCGCGCTGATTGGGTCGCTGACGAAATCACGGTTCACCTATCACGCATCAGGCAACAATCCAATCACCCACGCACTGAACGAAGTCCTCGCGCGCCTCGCCTATTTGGACGAAGTCGGCCTCGGCTATCTCACGCTCGACCGCCCCACGCGCACGCTCTCGGGCGGCGAAACGGAGCGTGTCAATCTCACGACCTGCCTCGGAACGCGACTGGTGAATACGTTGTTCGTGCTCGATGAACCGAGCGTCGGTCTTCATCCGCGCGATACCGATCGCCTCGTCCGCATCCTCGAAAAACTGCGCGACACGGGCAACACCGTGATCGTGGTCGAGCACGAAGCCAGCGTTATGCGTGCCGCCGACCAGATCGTGGACCTTGGCCCCGGTCACGGCGCGACCGGCGGCGAGTTGGTTTTTCAAGGCTCGTTCAATGAAATCCTCCAGTCCCAAGCCTCGCTCACCGGCGCTTACCTGAGTGGTCGGGAGCGGATTGAGATTCCGGAGCGCCGCGTCGTAGGACAGGCGTCACGCCTGTCTCCATCTTTAGAATCAAAGAAAGTCAGAGACAGGCGTGACGCCTGTCCTACCTTGAAAATCACCAACGCCACCCGCCACAACCTCAAAAACCTCGCTGTCGAAATCCCGCTCGAACGCTTCGTATGCGTCACGGGCGTAAGCGGATCGGGCAAGAGCACGCTCGTCCGAGATGTCCTTTTCCCTGCGCTCGAATCGGAGTTGAAATCTCAAATCTCGGATTTGAAATCGGACGCGATCAAAGCCTCAGATCCGCTCGACGAGCCGTCTTCTTTTCGCTCAGGTGCGGCAAGCGAGGACGTGAACGATTCGACCAGCAGCCAGCAGCCAGCATCGAGGATCGAAGGCGCAAAATACCTGGGCCGCGTCGTGATGGTTGACCAATCCACCCTTGGTAAGACGCCACGTTCCAACCCGGCGGTCTATATCGGCGCCTTCGACGACATCCGGGAGTTTTTCGCGCAATCAGAAGCGGCCAGGCAACGCGGCCTCAATGCCAGCGCGTTCAGCTTCAATTCCAGCGTCGGCCAGTGCGAGCGCTGTCGAGGCGCGGGTTTCGAGAAAATTGAAATGCAGTTCCTCAGCGACATTTTCATCCGCTGCCCTGACTGCAATGGGCGGCGCTATCGCCAGCACATTCTGGAAGTAAAAGTGTCAGGTGCGACGGGTCAGGTGTCAGGTAAACACGGCGTTCCCCGCCTGACACCTGACACACCGCCTCTCGCACCTTCATGGAGCATCGCCGACATCATTGAGGCCACTATGGACGAAGCGATTGATTTCCTCGCCGGATTTTCCGATTCCAAACCGGCGCAACGAGCAGTGGCCAGCCTGAAACTGCTTCAGGAAGTTGGCCTCGGCTATTTGCGCCTCGGCCAGCCGATCAACACGCTTTCCGGCGGCGAGAGTCAGCGGCTCAAGCTGGTAAGACACCTGGCGGACGCGGCTCAACGTAGGACGGGCGACGCGCCGGTCTCTAATCTCAATTCCGCTTCCTCCAGGGAAGCCCCGGACCGGAATGGTGACAGGCGCGACGCCTGTCCTACGCTTTTTCTTTTCGACGAACCCACGACGGGTCTGCACTTCGACGACGTGCGTGTACTCCTGAAAGTTTTCCAGCGCCTCGTGGATGCCGGCCATTCGGTCATAGTGATCGAGCACAACCTCGACGTGATCAAGTGCGCGGACTGGGTGATTGATCTGGGCCCGGATGCAGGCGACGAGGGCGGGCGCATCGTCGCGCAGGCAACGCCGGAAGAAGTGGCGGCGTGTGAGGCGAGCCATACGGGGCGATTTCTTCGGGGAGTGTTTGGCGACGAAGCGGAAAAGGAGAAAGGGAGAAAAGGAGAAAGGGAGCAACGAATCGCAGCTTCTCCCTTTCCCCTTTTCTCCTCTGCTCCTCTGCCTGCGATTAGCATCACCGGCGCGCGCGAGCATAACCTCAAAAACCTCTCGCTCGAAATCCCGCGCGACAAATTCGTCGTCATTACCGGAGTGAGCGGTTCGGGCAAAAGCACGCTGGCGTTCGATCTCTTGTTTGCCGAGGGTCAGCGGCGGTTTCTCGATTCGATGAATCTCTATGCGCGCCAGTTTGTCGAGCAACTGTCGCGGCCAGACGTGGATTTGATCACCGGCATCCCGCCGACGGTCAGCATCGAGCAACGGACGAGTCGTGGCGGCGGCAAGAGCACGGTCGC
>CAZNOE010000695.1:1369-3757 GCA_964574525.1 uncultured Bifidobacteriaceae bacterium | reverse complement strand
ACCTCACCCCGGCCCTCTCCCCATCGGATGCGGAGAGGGAGGGCAACTCGACGCCATTCGGGATCATGGCCACTGGTTGAGTGAAACCGGCGGCGCGGAAATCCTGGACCTCGGCGGGCGAAGTCGCATGCAGTACTTGGGCTGTCTGCAGGTCCCGACATTGGTAAAGCGCCCAGGCAACTCGTTTCTTCCAACCTTTGTGCCGCAATGCCCAACCCGTCAGCATTCCCCGCGGGCTGACGATGCGCGGCAAATTCAGTTCTTTGCACACCTCCGCGGCCGCGTGATTGGTCAGCAGCCACAGGCCGGTGTCATGCACCAGTTGCGCGCCCGTCGCCCGGCACCGCTCGCGCAGGACGGATTTGAACTGCGGGGTCCATTGCGTCCGGCGCGCGAACGCAGAAGTGCAATCAACGAAGGTCGTGCGCAGGGAGCGGGGAGCTGGGAGAAGGGGGCGCTCGGGAAAAGCTGAAAGCTGAAAGTTGAAAGCTGAAATCTGGCCAGGGTCGGAAGACAGTGCGGCGGATGACAGGCTGGAAGCCTGTCCTACTTTCACAGACAGGATGTCCGTGCTACTACCGGGGTTGAGCGGTTTGTCAAACGTGTCTCCGTAATGCAGCGAAACGATTTCCACCTCCACACCCTGCCGGGCCAGCCCCTGGCACAAGGCAGGTACGCTGTAGGAAGGCCCGCCGCTCTCCGGATGCAGGCCGGCGATGGTGAAAAGGACTTTCAAGAGAAAAGCTGAAAACTGAAACGCTGAAATGGGAAAAGCTGCCCGGTGAAGTAAACGAACCGAGTGAACTTCACGGGCCAAGGAAACAACGACGAGACCCTGTCTCGCATCAAACGCAAAGGTCACAGAACAATGGCCGTATTCGCGGGCATTTTTCCCGTAAACAAAACGGCGTACCGCTTTGGCCGCGATTCGACAGCACGACGGTAAACTTCGTCCCGGTCTTTGCTGTGATGAAGAACGGTGCCTTTGATCACCTCGAGGGCGTCGGTGGTCTCGGGCTCGCTGACCAATATCCACTCGCCGTCGAAGCGGGCTTCCATTTCCTGGACGCTCATTTGTTGTTCCATACGACAAAACTAATCACGGGATGCGATGTAAACAAGGGCGCTTTCAGGGCATAAACCTCGGTGCCTCGGTGCGCCGGTGGACGGTGCGCCGGGAAGACCACTGCAGCATCAGTAGTCGGTAATCAGTAATCACCAGGCAGAATGGGACAACCGACTACGGGCCAACCAACGACAAGACGGGAGGCCATGGACAACATTGCCAGGCACGGACATCGCAGCGCGAATGTCCCTACCAATCACGGACGGCGCGGCGCGACCGTCCCTACCTACCAAAGGGGAAAAGCGAAAAGAGAAACGCTGACATTCTGAAAAGCTGAAAACAGAAAGTAGAAAGCTGAAATCCGGACAACGGGACTATGAGATTGCAGGCGATGTCACGGATTTTGGCGCGAGCAATGGATTCGCGGCGATACCCGTCGCCCACGGCTTGGCAATGAGTGTTTCGTCCAAGGTGGCCAGCTTCAAACCATGTCGTGTGGCCAACGTAACAAGATGCGCATCGGTTGTGTCTCTCGATTTGGTTGCGGGCGAAGCAGCGCCGTCCACATCATCGGCGAGAAACTGATACCCCGGACGGGCGTGGAGTTTCTCCAAGGCTTCCCGCACTTCGTCCCAAGTTGCCTGATAAGCTGTGCTCAAACTAATGCGAACAAATCCCAGTTCGCTGATCGAGCATGTGCGAAATTCGACCGCTGACTCGATCCAAGTCTTCGCGGCGAGATGATGGGAATGTGTCGTCCAGCGAGACGCCAGAATCAGGTTCACATCCAGCAGCCAGCTCATGGCCAGTCTTCCAGCATTCGCTTGACGCTTTCCGTCGTCATGGGCGGCGCGCCTGGCGGCGCTTCCAGGAATACGTCATCGCCCTCCCGCACGAGACGAGCTTTTCGAGGCGAGTCGTCCACCGGGTGTACTCGTGCCGCCAGAAAGCGGATGAGTTCCGTTTTCTGCTCGAGTGGCAGTTCCTCGGCAGCCGCTTCAATTTCGGCCAGAGTGCTCATGGCGTCCAACATAGCACGGTGACCCGGTCAGCGACAAGCCGCCAGTTGTCCGCGCTCACTGCCGGGGAAAGATCTGAAATCGGAAAGTTCAAATCAAATTGCTAACCGCACCTCTCCGATTTCTGCTTTCAGCTTTTCCAATTTCAGCTTTTCCCATTTTAACTCTCTGCTATCTTCCATCTTCTCGCCGCCAGCCCATTTCAGCTTTCTACTTTCAGCTTTTTGCTGCCTCGCCGCCGGACCCCGCGGTACGGCACGTTCTGCTGGGTCAGCCCCTGCCAAAACCACTCGCCCGCAAATT
>CAZNOE010000695.1:0-1269 GCA_964574525.1 uncultured Bifidobacteriaceae bacterium | reverse complement strand
CGGTACGGCACGTTCTGCTGGGTCAGCCCCTGCCAAAACCACTCGCCCGCAAATTTTGAAAACAGCCCGATGACGATGAGGCTCATCAAATTGCCACCCAGGAGCTTGACGTTTGAGATTTCTATGGTGTACGCGCCAAATACCAGGATGGTCGTGGCCATCGCGAAGCCCAGCACGCGGTGGCGTTGACCATCAACGAAGAAGCGGTAAATCAACCCATAGAACAGGCCAAGCAACAAAACCGGAGCGAACATCCCGAGCGGACCGAAATCAATGTAGCTTTCGCCCATGTAACCAATGCCAATGGAAGTGCCCTGCTCTACCCCGGAAACGTCCAAACCCGTGTAATATGAAGCCCGCGCCGAATCATCAAGGGCCGGCTTGTTCGGAAACAGAAAGCGCGGTGTTAACACGTGTTTCACGGCGCCGAACCATAGTTCGCCGTGCTCGTAGGGGACAACGTCGGGCACGTGGGTGATGGTCAGGGCAAAGTAACTGACATAACTCACTCGCATGATCAACTCTTCCAGCCCCTGGTCGAACGAGTTCCGATCCAGTTCTCCAACCAGTTGGTCCAGTTTCGCAACCCGTTCCGCCACCGGCACCAATACTGTCTGCTGCCCTGTACCCTGGTTCAGAAAATCGCGGTAGTCTCCCTTGATGACCGTCCAAACGATGGAAAACACCAGCACGAGCGCCGCCACGGCGCAAAACTGCACCAACCGCCAGCCTTTGAACAGGAACCGCGCCGTCGGCAACACCACGAGCAGGACAAGAAAGACACTCTTAAAACTGGAGAAGAATCCCAACAGCCCGGTAAAAAACTCCAGACATACAGTGATACCCAGCAGCGCGTAATGTCGCTGCTGTGTCAGCACCGAATACGCGAGCAAGAACACGAGCACCCACTTCAATGTCATGGTTGCCAGCAGCGGTTGCATAAGTGCTGGAATTTGGAAGGCCACCCGGTTCACGAAATAAAACACGATAAAGGCGACGAGATACCAGACAAAAATCGCCGCCGGCTGGAGCAGCCGGGTCTCCTGCTCCACCTGGCTGTCCCCGCCGGATTTACGACGAACCAGCGCCAGCCTCATGCCGATGGCGAGCACCAGCACGCCGGCCAAACTCAACCAGATTGCCCTGATGAGCTCCGCGCCCCCGTGCACTGCGGCAAGCGACTGACCGTAGAAGTCCGTGTAAAAAACAGCCACCGAAGCCTGCAACCATTGCATCCCACAAGCAAAGAGCAGCACGGGCGGTTCGCCT